>CAVJHK010000036.1:0-17990 GCA_963649295.1 Lachnospiraceae bacterium
TAAATCCGTCGGTTATGTTTCTTGTGGATTACAGCCTTGCGACGGAAAGCATGAAGAACGAAGTGCAGCAGGTGATCGACGATCAGACAAAGGCAAACGGGATCAGCTTTGAAATAAAGTACGAATAAAGGATTTTAAGTATAAAAAAAAGACCAAACGTTAGGCTTGGTCTTTTTTTTAATATTTACGCTTTTTGTTTTATGTGCTTTTGGATGATTTTATCGATTGGCAATTGCGAAATAATGATTGCCGCAAACATGAGAATACATCCGATTTTTTCACGTGTGCTTAAGTGCTCGTTTAAAATGAGCCATCCCGAAAGCACTGCAAAAACGGATTCCATGCTCATTATGAGAGAAGCGATCGTGGGATTTAGGCCGTTTTGGCCGATTATTTGCAGGGTATAAGCGACTCCGCAGCTCATAACGCCGGAATAAAAGAGCGATACGGCTGTGCCCGTGGTTAAAAAGTAACCGCTCCATGTACTGATCCCCACAGGTACAATATCAAAGCATATTGCAGGAATTACTGACAAAACTCCGCATGTGCAAAATTGTATGCACGAGAGCCTCACACCGTCTGTTTCGGGCGAAAACCTGTCAACAAACAGAATATGAATCGCAAATGCCACTGCGCAAAGCATTACAAAAATGTCCGACGGTGCAATATAAAATTCCGAATTCATGCAAAGAAGATAGAGCGCGAAGAGCGCGATTATTGTGGCAATCCAGACGTTTAGGGGGCTTTTTTTCTTTAAAAATAACGAGAAAACGGGGACAAGCAAAATATAAAAGGTTGTGATAAATCCCGCTTTTCCCGAGTCTGTGCCTAGCGTTATTCCGTATTGCTGAAGAGTGGACGCAAGGAAAAGAAAAATTCCGCAAATTATTCCGTATTTTAACTGCCTTTTTTTGGCTTCTGAGGTGATTGGCTTTTTGTCATTTCCTTTTTTGTCAAAAAAGAAGATTACGGGGAGCAATACAACAGAACCTATAAAGGACCTTATGCCGTTAAAAGCAAAAGGTCCGATTGCATCGCCGCCGGTGCTTTGAGCCACAAATGACGAGCCCCATATGACGGCCGTAAGTACAAGTAACAATGAGTGTTTTATTTGTCTGTTCATTTTGATGTGCTGCCGAAACCTCCGTTTCGGGTGGCGTTCACGGAATCGTCCGTTGTAATTCCGAACGGAACAAAAATTCCCTGCGCAAATGCGTCGCCCGAGTTTATGGTAACGGCTTTTCCTTCGGTTGAATCGTTTGTAATTTTTATAAATATATGTCCTTCGTTGTCCGAATAAAAATAATCGCTGTCTATTATTCCCACGGAATTGTCAAGCTGTAAGCGGTATTTAAATCCGAGTCCGCTTCGGGGAAATATCATAAGACAATAGTCTTCGCGCATTTCGGCGCGGATTCCGGTCGGAATTTTTATGCTTTTTCCGGGGGAAAGAACAAAGGAAACGGTACTTCTAAAATCATATCCCGCACTTCCGCGTGTTGCGCGTGTGGGAAGTGCGAGACTTTGATATGCCATAATTGCTTCCGTTTCCGATTTGTTTGGAAATGTATTGATATAATCTTTTACAAATTGACTTTCTGAAATAGCTTTAAAAGAGGCGATTCTTTCCATTAAATTTTAAATTTCCTTTAAAAATGCGAGATAAGCCTGTTTTGTTTCATATACGTCCGACTTGCTTACGATTTCCCAGGGGGCATGCATGCAAAGTACGGCAACACCCGCATCAATTACCTGCATGTTGTATTTTGCCATGATATAGGCAATCGTACCGCCACCGCCCGCATCAACCTTGCCGAGCTCGGCAGTCTGGAATGCGACGTTGTGCTTGTCCATTGCATTTCTGATTTGGGCAATGTATTCGGCATTTGCGTCATTTGAACCGGATTTTCCGCGTGCGCCCGTATATTTGTTGTAAACAATCCCTTTTCCGAAAAATGCGGCATTCTTTTTGTCAAAAACGTCCGGATAATTGGGATCGTAAGCGGCGGACACATCGGAAGAGAGCATATGTGAAGCCGCAAGTGTGCGGCGAAGTGTGAGCTCCGAATAATTTCCGAGAAGATTGATTATTTCGGCAACGGCATTTTCAAAGAATACGCTTTCCATACCTGTTGCGCCGACACTTCCTATTTCTTCCTTGTCAACAAGGAGACACGCAGCCGTACGATCGACGGAGTCAGTATCAAGCATTGCCGCAAGAGACGTATAAGCGCAGACTCTGTCGTCGTGACCGTAGCCCGCGATCATGCTTCTGTCAAAGCCTAAGTCGCGGGCGCGCCCTGCGGGAACAACCTCGATTTCGGCCGAAAGAAAATCGTCTTCTTCTATTTTGTATTTTTCCTTCAAAATCTTTAAAATGTTCTCTTTAACCGCATCCTTTTCGGTATCTTTTAAGGGTTCGCTTCCGATGAGAACGTTGAGTGCTTCGCCTTCAACAACCTTTGCACCGTTTTTTTCGAGCTGTGCATTTGAAAGATGGATTAAGAGATCTGATACTTCAAATATAGGATCGTCATCCTTTTCACCGATATTTACAACAACGCGTGTGCCGTCTTTCTTTGCGATGACACCGTGAAGCGCAAGGGGAATCGTCACCCATTGATATTTTTTTATGCCGCCGTAATAGTGTGTGTCAAAAAGAGTCTGCTCGGTATCTTCGTAGAGCGGAACCTGCTTTAGGTCAAGTCTCGGAGAATCGATATGAGCGCCCAAAATCTTCATGCCCTTTTCGATGGGTTCTGTGCCTATGATAAAAAGTGCGAGCGCCTTGCCCATATTGTTAAAATATACCTTGTCGCCCGGGTTTAATTTTTTTGCGGATTTGATAAAGTCGTTCAAATCCTTGTAGCCTGCCTTCTTTGCAAGTTCGATTGCAGAAATTACGCATTCGCGCTCTGTTTTGTTTTCGGAAATGAAGCGCTTATATTCTTCCGCAAAATCAAAAACGGCTTTTTTTGTCTTTTCGTCATATTTAAGCCATGCGTTTTCGTGTTTCTTTGCGTTTTCGTCTTTTTTGGTTTCTTTCTTTGCCATAATAAAAACTTCCTTTCGGTGTAAAATTTGCGGATTGCAGGTAAAATCCCGACTATTTTGGTGCTTATGCACCTTCGTGGTCAATCCTTGTACCCGCAACGCGATTTAAGAGGATTTTATATCTTTTATTCTGTTTCTTCAAGTCTCAGTTTATTAAGATTTTCGGCAACTTCTTTTGAAACAGAGTCTATGACGCTGCAGGATGAATTCCCTTTTAATTCGATAAGCCTTGAAATTTCGGAGCTTGTATTTATTAAGTCTTCGTACAGTTCCCTTGCGCTCATTCGCCTTGCGCCCGCACCCCAAATTATTATCTGCTCCGTTTGGTCGGATGTGGCAACGGTCACATGATGTTTTTTTGTGAGGGATTTTGTTGTGCGCTCAATGTATCTGTCGGCTGTTTCGGCCTCTCGGGTATAAACTATCGAGATGTTTTTGTAATTTTCTGTTTTTTCCGTACCGCCTGTAACCTTGTAAGCATCAAAAACAAGTATAAGATTGATATGCTTATAGCCCGCATAATTGCAAAGCATGTCGGACAGCGTACCGCGTGCCGCATCAAGCGATGTCTTTGAAAGCTCGTTTAACGGCTCGACCCCAAAAATAATATTGTATCCGTCGACAAGCAAAAATTCCGTGATTTCGGATGCGTCTTTTATTTCGATATATGAGCCCGAAGAACCTTTTTGTGAGCCTGAAGAAAGTTTTTGGGTTGAAGAGTCTTTTTGCGTGCCTGTCAAATCGGTTTTTTTTGAAAATTTATTGTCTGCGGGCGTATAAAACAGGTCGGACTTGTCTTTTTTTCTTTTTTCTTCGTTAATGTTACTCTTAAATGTGCGCTTAAAAATGTCGCTCAAATCCTTGTCGAGCGCCACAGCGGCGGAATACGAAAATTTGCTTTGGGATAAATTACCGGGCGTGCCCGAATTATCTTTGCTTAAGTCCTTACCGGACGCGGAAAAGCCGGATCCCGGACTAGCGGTAATATTTGTATTTGAGTTGTTTTGATATGCTTTTCTTTCGTTCTTTTTTAAATACGGTTCCAGATGCATATAATTTGTGACTTCGTTCCAGAAAACCGTAAATCCCGCACCATGCGCACAAAATACAGAGTCGGGCGTGTTTCGCAAGTCTGCTTCGGGATTATAATTAAATTTTTTTATTACTTCGTCTGCATTATGGCATATGTCATAACCGCCCGAAGAAACGAGGAGCTTTCCGAGCCCTTTTGTGTAAGCGGACACCGTAAGCTGATAATTGTGCATGGTTGAAACGGGGCAGCTGCCGTAAATTGTCCCGGAGTTCCCGGTAATTTCCTGCGTGCGTATTTTGCCGCACATTTTTTCTATGTCGGTTGCCGCACGTCCGATGTCGGAAAGCGGCACAATGAGCGCAAAATCGTATACGGGTTCAAGGAGAACGGAATGGTTAAGCATAAGTCCGTGTCGAATTGCGCGATATGTGCTTTGTCTGAAATCACCGCCGACAGTATGCTTTTCGTGTGCACGGGCGTTAACCAGAGTAATTTTTACGTCAGTCAGGAGTGAGCCCGTAAGCACTCCGCGATGCTTTTTTTCGAGAACATGCGTTTTTATGAGATGTTGGTAATTTCGCGGCAAAATGTCTTCGGAAAGCAAAGACTCAAACTGAATTCCGGTCCCCCGGCCGCCCGGTTCAATTAACAAATGCACCTCGGCATAATGGCGCAAAGGCTCAAAATGCCCCACGCCTTCCGATATTCCGGACACCGTTTCCTTATAAATAATTGTTCCCGCACCAAATCCTACATCCAGGTCGAGACGTGTTTTTATTATATATTTTAAAATTTCGATTTGAATTTCGCCCATTATCAGGATTTCGATTTCGGATGTTTCTTCGATATAAGAAATCGAGAGCTCGGGTATTTCTTCGGAGATGTTTTTTAGCCGCATAAATATGTGGTGAGTGTCACTTTGGGGCGGCAAAATAAGCTTATATGACATAACGGGAGAAAGGAGAGTCTCGGAAATATGCGAATTTTCTCCTATTGTCTGCATCGCGAATGTGTCCGTGAGACCGACAAGCACGCATACATCACCTGCGTATGCCGCTTCTCTTGATTCGTATTTTGTGCCCGAATAAAAGCGTATGTCGGTTATTTTTTCGGAGCCGAGTGCGGAACGCACGGAAATTTTGCCGGACGTAATTTTGACGTGTGTGAGACGCGCGTTAAAGGAATCCCGGGATATTTTGTAAACTTTTGCGGAAAAAGGATCGTTCTCGTTGTAGGACGGAGAGTAAGTATAATCGTCAAGCACTTCCAAAAGACGGGAAACGCCTGTAAGCTTCAAAGCGGATCCGAAAAGAACCGGGAAAATACGGCGGATTTTTATTGCGGACTTTATGTCGTCATGGGAAAGCTTACCCGTTTCAAGGTAAATATTCATGAGGCTTTCGTCGCATGTTGCGATATTTTCGTCGGAAATTTCCGTAAAATCAACCGTTCGGTGGCTCAAAAGCCGCGAGAGCTCCTTTAAGATTTCGTCTTTTGATTTTGTGCTTATATCGGTTTTGTTTACAAAAATGAAGGTCGGAATATTGTATTTTGCGAGAAGCTCCCAGAGTGTTAAGGTATGGCTTTGGACCGAATCCACAGCACTTATTACCAAAACGGCATAATCAAGCGCAAAAAGAGAACGCTCCGCCTCAATCGCAAAGTCGGTATGACCGGGAGTGTCAATGAGTGTTATGTCCGTGTGCGGAAGCGAAAATTTGGCCTCTTTGGAAAAAATCGTGATGCCGCGTTTTCTTTCGAGTTCAAAGGTATCAAGAAATGTGTCTCTGTGATCGACGCGTCCGAGAGATTTGATTTTTTTACACAAAAACATAAACGCCTCCGCAAGAGTTGTTTTTCCTGCGTCAACGTGTGCGAGAATTCCGAGTGTGATTTTGTTTTTTTCTTCTGTATTTTCTGTGTGCATTCCGGTTATATATCATGTATAATTGTGAGATGAATATTCGGGCGGATTTAAACGTCCGAAAAAATTCCGATTTTGATGATACATGGGATTAGTGAACGGCTTTATATTTTTGTCGGCATAAATATATGGCTGAACGTGTGTTTCACGATTTTGTAATCCCGCAAACGTTAAGTGTATCATATTCGGCAATTTTTTTAAACAGGAAAGGCGGTTAACTTAAATGAAATTCGGATGCAAAAATGCGGATATTTTAAACAATAACATTATACGAATATACGAAAAAAAGAACGATACTTCACTTTTTATGCTTAACAATATAACAAAAGACGGGGAAAGCAAGATAATACCGGATATTACCGTTGATCAGGACGGGACAATAACGGTAAACAGAAACAAAAAAACGGTATTTAAGGAATTTTTTGGCTCCGAAACAAGACTTAAAAGCCGTAATACCGAATTTTCGATTGCGATAAAGGAAGGACATAATGCAGTTGAGTCCGAAATAAATTATAAGGTACAGGTGAATATCAGGCTTTTTGATCTGAATGACAGGATTTATGGGCTCGGAGACAAGGCGGCGCACTTAAACCGCCGGGGATATATTTATACCTCATGGAATTCCGACGAACCCACCCAACACAACGAAACATACAGGTCACTTTACAAGTCGATCAATTTTTTTATTGTAAATCATTCGGATAATTTGTGGTACGGAATTTTTTATCCTTCAAGCTACCGTACGGATTTTGATTTTGGAAAATACAGCGATAAGTTCATGTACATAGGTTCAAAAAAGGGTGAGTACGATTATTTTTTGATTTTGGGTGACACACCCCGTGAAATCATAAGTGCGTATTATTCTCTTATCGGAAAATCAGTTTTTATGCCTTTTAAATTTCTCGGAAATCATCAGTCAAGGTGGTCTTATTCGGAAGAGGATGCGAGAGCATTAGTTAAACATCACACGGATGACGGCTTGCCGCTTGACTATATACATTTTGACATCGACTATATGAAGGGATACAGAGTTTATACTGTCGATAAGGATTATATCCGTGATTTTGCGGGGCTTGCGCTTGAATTAAAGCGCGCGGGCATAGATACGATTACGATAATCGATCCGGGTGTCAAAGAGGAACAGGGATATGAAATCTATGACGACTTAATTAAAAATGACGGCGTTGCGACACTTGACAACAAGCCTTATATCAATGAGGTATGGGCGGGCGATTCCGTTTTTCCGAATTATTTTAAAGAGAGCGTGAGAGAATATTTTACAGACAAAACATCCGAATTTATTGACA
This sequence comes from Lachnospiraceae bacterium, assembly GCA_963649295.1. Lineage (GTDB taxonomy): Bacteria > Bacillota > Clostridia > Lachnospirales > Lachnospiraceae > RGIG3528. Next base: position 7,319 of record CAVJHK010000036.1, read on the forward strand.
AATACAATGTTTCGGGCATTTGGACGGATATGAACGAACCCGCTTCGTTTAACGGACCTTTGCCCGATGACGTTGAATTTGCGGGAGACGATCAAAAAACACATTATCATGACGAAGTGCACAATCTTTATGCGGAATATATGGTAAAAGCCGTATCGGAGGCATTTAAGAATAAAAATCTCCGTCCGACAGTGATTACGAGAGCCGCCTTTGCGACAACAACGAGATATACCGCCTCATGGAACGGCGACAATCAGTCATTATGGGATCATCTTCGCACGTCGCTTCCGCAAATCATGACAATGAATATGAGCGGATTTTTTATGAACGGCGTCGATGTGGGCGGATTCGGAAATGACACAAACAGGGAATTGTTAATCAGATGGGCTGCGGCCTGCTTATTTATGCCGTACTTCAGAAATCATTCGGGGCTTAATTCAAAGCAGCAGGAGCCTTATGCCTTTGACGATGAGGCATATGAAATTTATAAGAACTTCCTCAAAATAAGATATCGTTTTGTTCCTTATATGTATACGCTTTACAAAAATGCCGTTGAAACCGGAACTCCTATGTTTGCGCCGTTGTTTTATTGGTATCCGGACGACGAAAACGTAAAGGAAATAAACGATCAGGTGATGGTGGGACCATGTGTCATGCATGCTCCCATAGTAAACCAGGGCGAAAAGCAAAGAATCGTTTATTTGCCCAAAGGCAGCTGGGTGCTTTACGGTACGGACAGGCATTTCGCCGGAAAGCAAAGTTATATCATAGAAGAAGATCTTCATACCACCGCAATTTTTATAAAAGAGGGAGCGATAATCCCGATGCTCGAAAATAAAATATCGCTTGACCCGGCGGAAATAAATGAGATTTTAGTTTATGTCGCAAAGGTGAAGGGAGAAATTAAGGCGAATACGGAAGCAGAACCGAATGCGGAAGCCGAAGAAAATTATATTCCGTTTGATTTTTATTGGGATGACGGAAAAACTTTGGACTCAGAAAAAGGAATTTATGATAATTACAGGATTTCTTATGAAAAAGGGGAACTTAAGGTAAACAAAACATATGACGGATATAAAAGCAAGCTTAAATTTCGTCTGATTTAAAAAAAGACCTGCGCGGGGATGCACCCACGCGGGTCTTTTGATTCTATTATCTTAATAAACAAGCTTTATCTGTCCTATGATTTTTGCGTCAAATTCCCTGTAGAGCCCCGGTGTTTCTCCGTCGTAATGAACCATTTTGGGAATCGAAGACGAAATATGTATTTTTTTGCCGCTTATGAGTGAAACACCGTGTCGCCCGAGATGCTTTGCGCTTTTTAATTTGGGAACAAGCATGAGGGCATCAAAACGCGACAATCCGTATATCACAAGGCAGTTTAATATTCCGTCCGTGTCTGCGGCATTCGGAGCCATGGGCACACCGCCGCCTTCAAAAGGCTCGTTCATGACGGCGGCAAAATAAACATGCGGATAGAGAAGAATTTTGTCGTCTATTGTGATTTCCATGTCGGCAAGCCCGGTTGTGAAAAGATCCTTTATTCCGTAGTAGGTGTAAATCCGGCTTTTCAAAATTTTTTTTAGCTTCGGACTGTGATTTGCGCTGTAGCATATGTCGGCATCATAGCCGAAACCCGCGCTTACAAGGAAATTGTGCGTTCCGTCGGGGATAGGGTGACCGGTGGGGTCTGTACCTTCCGTATAAGTGACATTTCCTATGTCCGTCATTGATTCGTGGGCACGGGAAAGTATCCCCGACAGTGCCGCAGAAACATCTGAGGGAAGTGACTTATCGCGTGTAAAATCGTTTCCGGAGCCGTTTCTGATTAAAGAAAGCTCTGTTTCGGAAATATGTGTGATTCCGTCAACCACCTGGTCAAGCGTTCCGTCGCCGCCGATAACGATGAGCTTTATGGGACGCTCGGAGGTTGATTGATAGATTTGTTCATATATATCCGTAATAGGCTTTTCTTTTTCGGTAAAATATGCCGTGTAAGGGATTTGTTTATCGTCCAAAATTTTTTTGGCCGCTTCCCATACCGTATTTCCGGTATTGGAACCGGATGCAGGATTTATGAAAACGTAATACATATTTTCTCCCTGAAATGCTGAATTTTTTGGGGGTGTACCATCATGTATTGTATAACATTTTGGTATCCGCATCATCTTATATAATTTTAACACAAATTTTATAATCGGGTCAAAAGACAGAATGTAAAAAAATTGTTAACTGATGAGGCAAAAGTATGTTAAAAGAAATGAAAAGCTGGACTTTGTTTGGACTATTGATCCTTTTGATAAAAAAATCCTATATTTCCACACAAATTCGTTGCGAAAACACATGGTAAATGGTAAAATATTTTTGTATCGGACGTTTGGCAAAACCCAATTGACTGATAAATAGACTTGAAAGGGAGAAAACGTATGGAAGTTTACAAAACGGAACAAATCAGAAACGTTGTTCTTTTGGGGCATGGGGGCTCCGGAAAAACAACACTTGCGGAGAGTTTGGCATTTCACACAAAGGCTGTTTCAAGGATGGGGAATGTGGCTTCGGGGTCAACAATCAGCGATTATGACAAAGAAGAAATTAAAAGGCATTTTTCGATCAGGGCATCGGTTATTCCGATTGAATGGGAAGGCCTTAAGATAAATATTCTTGATGCGCCCGGCTACTTCGATTTTGTGGGACAGGCAGAAGAGGCAATGAGTGTTGCCGATGCGGCGGTTATCGTGATCAACGGCAAGGCAGGCGTTGAAGTAGGCACAAAAAAGGCATGGGACATTTGTGAAAGAAGAAAGATTCCGTGCATATTCTTTGTTACGAATATGGACGATCCCAATGCGGATTACATTAAGATTGTATCCGACTTAAAAGAACTCTACGGAAAGAAGATAGCTCCTTTCCATCTTCCGACATATGAAAACGAAAAATTTACGGGATTTGTGAACGTAGTCAAGATGGGTGCAAGAAAATTTAATCCCGACGGCACATATTCCGATACGGAAATCCCCGCAGGCGTAAAGGGCGATCTGGAAGAAGTTCGCAATATGATTCTTGAAGCTGTTGCGGAATCGGATGAAATACTCATGGAAAAATATTTTAACGGCGACGAATTTACGCAGGAAGAAATTTCGGGTGCGCTCAGAAAAAGTGTTATCGAGCACGAAATCATTCCCGTTCAGATGGGTTCGGGCACACTTACATACGGATGCAACATGCTTTTGCAATCGTTCCAAAAATATTTTCCGTCACCCGACAAATCGGCTGTATTTAAGAAGGGCGTGAATCGCAAAACCGGTGAAGAGGTATTTGCGGACAAGGACAACAATAAGCCCGTAAGCGCATATGTATTTAAGACAATCATGGATCCGTTTGTGGGCAAATATTCGCTTGTAAAGGTATGTACGGGCGTTTTGAAAGCCGGCGATACCGTATTTAACGTAACGAAGGACGTTGAAGAAAAGCTCCAAAAGCTTTATGTTATAAGAGGAAAAGAGCTTATCGAAGTAACGGAGCTTGCATCCGGCGATATCGGTGCGATAGGAAAGCTTTCCGCAACAAGAACTGGAGACTCGCTTTCCACACGCGACTGTCCGATAGAATATCATCCGACCACAATGTCAAAGCCTCAGGAATACATGAGATATAAGTCAAAGGTCAAGGGCGAAGAGGATAAAATAGCACAGGGACTTCAAAAACTCGCAATCGAAGACCTTACCTTAAAAATCGTAAATGACGAAGAAAACAGACAGATGCTGATTTACGGAATAGGAATGCAGCATCTTGAAATCACAGCCTCGATGCTTGCCGAAAAATATAAGGTTGAAATCGAGCTTTCAAAGCCCAAATTTGCTTACAGAGAGACGATCACAAAGAAGGCCGAGCATATCCAGGGCAAGCACAAAAAGCAATCCGGCGGACACGGACAATACGGCGACGTTATTATGGATTTTGAGCCGCTTTCTGATCTTACAAAGCCTTATGAATTCAGCGAGCAGGTATTTGGAGGCTCGGTTCCGAAGAATTTCTTCCCCGCAGTCGAAAAGGGAATTCAGGAAAGCGTCATAAAGGGACCTCTTGCGGCATATCCGGTTGTGGGCGTTAAGGCAACGCTTGTTGACGGCTCGTACCATCCGGTCGATTCTTCGGAAATGGCATTTAAGACTGCATCGATGCTTGCATTCAGAGACGGCTTTATGAAAGCAAAGCCGGTTCTGCTTGAGCCTATCGAATCGCTCAAGGTTACCGTTCCCGACAAATTTACCGGCGATATAATGGGCGACTTAAACAAGCGCCGCGGACGAATCATGGGAATGAATCCGTCGGATCATGGAAAACAGGTGATCGAAGCCGAAATTCCCGCATCCGAGCTTTATGGCTATTCAACGGATCTGCGTTCGATGACAGGCGGCATGGGAGATTATGTTCATGAATTTATACGTTATGAGCAAGCCCCGGCAGACGTTCAGCAAAAGGAAATAGAAAAACGTGCATCAAAGATCGGACAGATAGAGGCATAAGCCGTAATTTCGATAAATCTTGACACAGATATATTTTTAAAATAATATAACAGATAACTTTTTCACCCCCGCGTAATTTTCACGGGGGTGAATGTTTGCATAAAATCAGGAGACCTATTATGAAAACGGCACTCATAACCGGTGCGTCAAGGGGAATCGGACGTGAAACGGCGCTTCTCCTTTCCAAAAACGGATATACGGTTTTTTTAAATTACGTAAAAAATAAGGAAAAGGCGGAAGATGCTGCAAAGGAAATCGCAAGCCACGGGAACATGTGCGAAATATACGAGGGATCGGTTGCGGACCCTGAATTTGTTACTGACATGTTTAATGATATAAAGAAAAAATACGGACATCTTGATTTGCTCATAAATAACGCCGCAATTTCCAAAATCGGGCTTCTCACGGATTCGACGGAGGAGGATTTGAAAGAAATGTGCGACGTAAATTTGTGCGGCGTGATAAGATGTGCAAGGGAAGCGGCCGCGTTAATGACAAAAAATCATTCCGGGCGGATAATCAATATTTCTTCGATGTGGGGGCAGGCGGGAGCGTCGTGTGAAGCAATTTATTCGGCAACAAAGGGCGCGGTTGACGCATTTACCCGTGCTCTCGGAAAAGAGCTTTGTTTATCGGGAATTTCCGTAAATGCCGTGTCTTTTGGTGTTGTGGACACGGATATGAATGGGGAACTCACGCCTAAAGACAGAGAGGAGCTTATGGCACAAATACCCGCGGGGAGATTTGCAAGTGCCAAAGAAGCCGCCGAAATGATTTTAAAAATCGCGGAAGCACCCATGTATCTTACGGGACAGGTCATCAGATTTGACGGCGGAATGATTTAACAAAATTTGTGATTAATGATTTGCGCGCAAATTCCGAATTCGGATATTTATTTATAAGGAATAACTTATGAAAGTACTTGCGGAAAGAATAAATTTTAAGGATATTGCACTTATAATCGTGGGAACGCTTATTGTCGCGCTTTCCATAAATCTTGTTTTTGATCCGATGGGACTTGATACGGGCGGAGTTACGGGACTTTCGATTTTGATAAGATATGCGACAATGAAATTTTTTCCGGGAGTCTTCCCAACGGGTGTTCCCGTATGGTTTTCAAATATTGTTTTGAATATACCCTTATTTGTGATCGCCATCAAAACAAAAGGCTTCAGATATATGATGAAAACAGGCTTCGCAACGATAATGCTTACAGTCTGGATTTATGTGATACCGGTTGTGCAAATACTTTCTGATTCGATGCTTTCCGCACTTTTTGGCGGAGTTCTTTCGGGGACAGGCATGGGGATCGTGTTTTCGGCAATGGCAACAACGGGCGGAACGGATTTGTTTTCGGCACTTTTACATGACAGATTTAAATATCTGTCTATTCCCAAGATTCTTGCTGTAACGGACGGAACGATAGTTGCCGCAGGCATTTTTATATTCGGACTCGAAAGCATGATTTATTCGGTTATAGTGGTTTATCTGGTTTCCAAAATTTCGGATGCGATACTTGAAGGCTTAAAATTTGCAAAGCTTGTATATATAATTTCCGACGATGCGGACAAAATCGCGTCGGAAATACTTGTTGTGATTGACAGAGGAGTTACGGGAATACGTGTTAAGGGAATGTATTCCGGAAACGACAAAAAAATGCTTTTTTGCGCCGTCGGAAAAAAACAGGTAGTGGAGCTCACGGATATAGTTTCACGTATCGACAAAAATGCGTTTATGGTTGTGACTGACGCAAGAGAAGTGATGGGCGAAGGATTCAGAGAAGTAAAAATTGACAATTAGATATGCTTTTTCGGAAAGCAAAAAGAGCGGATTTTATGCAAAATTACCAAAAAACGATTTTTTTTAGACAATCTTCACAAAAAATCAATAACTGATTTGGTTAATCTTAACATTGTTATTTTTTTGTGGGTAGTATATTATTTAATCAACTTTGCAATCAACCATGTATTTTTTTTAGGGAGGACAAAAATGGCAAGTTTATCACTCAAAAATATCAACAAGACATATCCCAACGGATTTGTTGCCGTTAAGAACTTTAATCTTGAAATTGCCGACAAGGAATTCATCATCTTCGTAGGACCTTCGGGCTGCGGTAAATCAACAACACTTCGTATGATTGCCGGACTTGAGGAAATCACGGAAGGTGAGCTTTATATCGGCGACAAGCTTATGAACGACGTTGAGCCCAAGGACAGAGATATAGCGATGGTTTTCCAGAACTACGCTCTTTATCCTCATATGTCGGTTTATGACAACATGGCATTCGGACTTAAGCTCCGCAAGACACCCAAGGACGAGATAGACAGACTTGTTCACGAAGCAGCAAAGATTCTTGACATCGAGCATCTCCTCGATCGTAAGCCGAAGGCTCTTTCGGGCGGTCAGAGACAGCGTGTTGCCATGGGTCGTGCAATCGTTCGTAATCCTAAGGTATTCCTTATGGATGAGCCTCTTTCAAACCTTGATGCAAAGCTCCGTGTACAGATGAGAATCGAGATTTCAAAGCTTCACCAGAAGCTCCAGACAACAATCATTTACGTTACACATGACCAGACAGAGGCCATGACACTCGGTACAAGAATCATCGTTATGAAGGACGGTGTCATTCAGCAGGTAGATACACCTCAGCATCTTTATGATATGCCTTGCAACCTCTTCGTTGCGGGATTCATGGGATCGCCGCAGATGAACTTCATCGACTGCGATGTTGTTGAAGAAAATGGCAAGGTTGAGCTTCACTTTGTGGGACGCAAGGTTACACTTGATGAGAAGCGTGCAAAGAAGCTTATCGAAGGCGGTTATGTGGGCAAAAAGATTGTTCTCGGTATCCGTCCCGAAGATATCAAGGATGAGGAAATCGCAATCAGCTCACTTCCCGGATCCACATTCGAAGCAGAAGTCAGAGTTTACGAACTTCTCGGTGCCGAAGTATTCCTTTATTTCACGCTTGAGGACAAGCAGGACAGAAAGAGTCTCAACAATTCCGTTGATATCACTGCCCGCGTTAACCCTCGTACAACGGCAAAGGTCGGCGATACAATCAAGATTGCTCTCGATCTTTCAAAGATTCACCTTTTCGACAAAGAAACAGAGCTTGTTATCTGCCACTAAAATTAAAAATTCAAATCCCCGTGATATTCACGGGGATTTTTTTTGGTGCCCGGCAACACAAATGATGCTGAGTTGCACAAATAATACCGGCAGCATACATAATTCCTTGCAATATAGTCCATAGCTTCGCCGCACAAACAAAAGTTTAATATGTTTTTTGCATTTTTTTATTTTTTGTTAAGTTTACAAGAGTATATTTTTGTTTATACTTGAATATCGTTTTTCGGTTTATTGGAAAAAACGTAAATTACAAATTTTGGCTTTCTTTTTCTGTAAGCGATACATGAAAGGTGGACTTTGGATGCTTGAATTAAAAGATATAGTAAAAACATATGAGGTCGGTGATACAAAGATTGAAGCACTTAAAGGCGTTTCGATTAATTTCAGGCAAAGCGAGTTTGTTTCGATACTCGGACATTCCGGATGCGGGAAGACCACGCTTCTCAATATCATCGGAGGACTTGACGCATATACAAGCGGCGACCTTATCATAAACGGAACTTCAACCAAAAAATATAAGGATGCCGACTGGGATACATACAGAAATCATTCGATAGGATTTGTTTTTCAGAGCTACAATTTGATTCCGCATCAAAGCGTGCTTTCGAATGTTGAGCTGGCGCTTACGTTATCGGGGGTTTCTCCCACGGAAAGAAGAGAGCGTGCGATAAAAGCGCTTGAGCGCGTGGGACTCGGCGATCAGTTAAAAAAGCGTCCGAATCAGATGTCGGGCGGACAGATGCAGCGTGTTGCGATTGCGCGCGCAATCGTAAACGATCCCGATATTCTGCTTGCGGATGAGCCTACGGGCGCGCTTGATTCGGAAACAAGCGTTCAGATAATGGAAATTTTAAAGGAAATATCAAAGGACAGGCTCATAATCATGGTTACTCATAATCCCGAGCTTGCCGAAAGGTATTCGACGCGTATAATCAGGCTTCTTGACGGTGTTGTTGTGGATGATTCGAGACCTTATACGGGCGGACCGGACGAAACAATCTCTGTTTCTGCACATGACAAGGGCAAAAAGGCTTCAATGTCATTTTTGACAGCACTGTCGCTTTCTGCGAATAACCTGATGACAAAAAAAGGAAGAACATTCCTTACGGCTTTTGCGGGGGCGATCGGTATAATCGGAATTGCGCTTATTCTCTCGCTTTCGGACGGCTTCCAAAAATATATTGACAGGGTGCAGGAGGAAACGCTTTCCACTTATCCCATAACGATAGAAGCGGAGAGCGTCGATATGTCGGGCATGCTTACGACACTTATGGGCGAAGCGACTGATGAGGCAAACGAAGAGAACGATGAGGATACGGAGAGTGACGAAAGTAATGAAAAAAGTGAGACGATAAAGCCGCTTGATGTCACAACCAATATGTACAATACTCTTATTTCCGAAAAGACCGTAAACAATCTTTGCGAATTCAAAAAATATCTTGACGATCCCGACAACGGATTTTCGGAGCTTGTAAGTGCGATACAGTATTCCTATGACATTAATCCAAAGATCTACGGAACCGACTTAAACGGTGAACTCATTCGTGTAAATCCGTCAACCGTGCTTGACGCAATGGGAATGAGCAATATGCAGTCGATGTATTCGATGTATTCGGAGATGTCGGGCTCGATGTCGTCATTGTCGATGATTTCAACGGATCTTGACGTGTTCGGCGAAATTATGGATAACGATGAACTGTTGTCAGAGCAATATGACGTTGTTGCGGGACGGTGGCCCGAAGATAAGGATGAGCTTGTATTTGTAATAAAATCAAACAATTATGTTGAAGATACCGCTCTTTTTACACTCGGCTTAAAGGACCAGGATACGCTTTCGGCTTTTCTTGACAACAAAGAGATTGCCGTATCCGGCAAAGAAGAATATACGTATGACGAAATCATGAAGCTTACGTTTACATGCGTTCCGGATTATGCTTTTTATGACTATGACGAAGAAACGGGTACATGGAACGAGATTAATTTGGATTCGGATAAGTTTGACGAAGTTTTGAGCAAGGGAATAACGCTCAAAATCGTCGGAATAATAAGACCCAAGGATACGGCGTCGGCAACGGCGATTTCAAGCGTTATCGGTTATACAAAGGAACTTACCGAATATTTGATCAAAGAAACAAATAAATCGGAAATAGTAAAGAGCCAGATCGCGAATCCGGATACAGATGTGTTTACGGGAAAGCCTTTTTCGGGAACAAAAGAAGCGGAAAGTGCCGAAAACTCGTTTGATTTGAACTCGTTAACTCCCGAACAGCAGGCATATTTTGCGGCTCTTTCTGAAGAGGAAAGAAATAATCTTGTCGCACAGATGGCGTCACAAACGGTGTCCGAATCGTCTTATGAAAACAATTTGGGCATTCTTAATGTTTGTGACCTTGAAACACCTGCGACGATAAATATTTATCCTAAAGACTTTGAATCAAAGGATTTGATATCCGATAAAATTAAGGAATACAACAAAAAGTGTGAGGATGAGGACAGGGAAGCCGCCAAAATCACATATACGGATTATATAGGAATCATGATGTCGTCAATCAGTACGATTATAAATGCGATAACCTATGTGCTTATTGCATTTGTTGCGATATCGCTTATAGTTTCGTCGATTATGATTGCGATTATCACATATATTTCGGTACTTGAAAGAACAAAGGAAATCGGAATCTTACGCAGTATCGGTGCGTCAAAGCGTGATGTTTCGAGAGTTTTCAATGCGGAAACGCTTATTGAGGGCTTTGTTTCGGGGGGCATTGGCGTACTTGTGACGGTTGTCCTAAATATTCCAATAAATGCAATAATAAAGCATTTTTCGGGACTTAAAAATATAGCTGCGTTACCTGTAAACGCGGCTGTCATACTTGTCCTCATAAGTGTTGTTTTAACGATGCTTGCCGGACTTGTGCCTTCGAGAATGGCAGCGAAGCGTGACCCCGTTGAGGCACTCAGAAGTGAATAATACACGGGAAAATCAGGGACGTTTTTTTGGAAAAAAACGGATA
>CAVJHK010000037.1:0-17643 GCA_963649295.1 Lachnospiraceae bacterium
CAGGACAGTTAGCGACAGAAACCGACAGGAATCGACTCGGACCCTTAAAAAAGTCCCGTATCCAGCGACAAATACCGACACAGAGCGACAAGGAGCGACAGCAAAGCGTTCGCCTCCTAAGCTGTAGCCCAGGGTTCGATTCCCGCAGGGAACGGTTATTCAAGTGGTAATGATTAGACAGTCATTGCCATTTTTTTATGAATTTTCTGCCAACAGAAGCAGAAAGTCATATAAAAGCAGGTATAAAGCGTTGTAAATGACTGTTTCAGAAATAGACCTTCCGGCAGCCTCTGTTGGAGTAATACGTGAATACCTCCGCCGGTTCATACTCATTGCCCAATTAGTTCTCCTTTCTCAGAATAAATCTAAAAAGAGCACCGGTCCATTAATACCGATGCTCTGAAATGATATGCTCCATAAATTTGTTGATTACAATTTCAGACTATTTTCGTCCAGCAGAAAATTTCTCAGTCCGATTGTAATAATTCCGTTTTCGTCGCGGCGCACTTTAATATTATCCCCAACAACAACAATTTTTCTGAAAGAATCCGAAATTCTCAAAAATTCTCGTTGTTCCTGATTTACTTTATCTGCGGTCGGAAGAGCAAAAGCAGATTGAATATAATACTTCTCGCTTCCTTTTGTGGCAACAAAATCCACCTCCAACTGCTTTTTTCCACGTTTTCCGTCGACCTTGGTTTCATAATATTCCACCACACCGACATCCACATGATATCCTCGAACCCTTAGTTCATTGTAGATAACATTCTCCATCAAATGCGTTTCTTCAATCTGACGGAAGCCTAATCTCGCATTTCTTAGGCCTACATCTTCAAAATAGTACTTTGACAGCTTTCCGATGTGTTTCTTTCCCTTGATGTCATAGCGTTCCGCCTTGCCGATAAGATACGAATCTATCAGATAATCTGTATAATTCTTAATCGTCTTATCGCTGAGATTCTTATTCTTAACACTTTTGAATGTCCGCACAAGCTTATTTTGATTCGTATAACTTCCTATCGCAGACGCAAGGACATCTACCAGTTCATCCAGCTCCGCTTTGTTTCGTACATTGTGGCGCTCAAGAAAATCGTACTTGTAAACGGAGCTTCAAAACCATAATTTTTTTTGAAAGCGGACACTGTGCCCTGCCCGGTTTTTTTAAGCATATTTCAAGCGAAAAGTATATTTTTTTAAAGCTAAACCATTCAAAACGTAGCACTTTTGGCAGTTTACCTGTCAAAAAACGCAGATGCGCCGTTCCCCTTTATTACCATTTTCCCTTTGACAACTCTTGATAAACCGAATATTATTTGATCAGGCTACTCAATTTGGTTACAAAATATTTTTTTCTGCTCATTTTGAGTACAGACACTTTCAACGTAACCCGACATTTTCAACGTACCCTGCCCAATTTAACTTACCCCCACCATTCTGACATAAGCTTTTTGTATAAGGAGTCTCCATATGTTACGAACGTTTGAAACACACAAAATCAGAAAATATCGCGAGCTTACCGGTTCAAGCTGGAATTTTACGGCGCTTTCCGGTGACAAGGAAGGAGTTTCCTTCCCCGTTTTTACACCAAGCAATTGGGAATCATATCCGAATTTTTTTGATTATCGCGGTTGTGCGGATTATACAACCTCTTTCCGTGCAAAAGGAAATTTGAGATTAATATTCGAGGGCATAAGCCATACAGCAAAGGTTTATGTTGACAATGAGTTTCTCACAGAGCACTACAACGCCTATACCCCTTTTGATGCAATTATAAAAAATGCCGGAGACTCTGCCCATACACTCAAAATAAACGTCGATAACCGTTTCGGCGAACAAAGTGCGCTTCATATCCCAAACGACTACATGACCTACGGCGGAATAAACAGACCCATAGCACTCGAAGAAATTCCCGATGTCTTTGTGCGTTTTGTGCATGTGTCGACAAGGATGTTAAGCGATAATGTTTCATGCAATGTCATTTCGTCACACGAGGAAAAATTTGGCACTGACTCCCACACATGGGAAGTAACCAATGAAATCTGCCTTCAAAATATCACAGACACTATAAAAACAGTCTCTGTGAGCTCCGAATTTGCGGATAAAAAAATCACCCGGGACAGTATAAGTGTGCCCGCCTGCTCCACTCTTCTTATCCGAAATTCAGCCATATGCCGCAATATCACCGAATGGTCACCGGAAGATCCGCATCTTTACGAAATAAATACCGTGCTTTATGAAAACGGCATTGCAACAGACGATCTTATTGAACGCTTTGGATTCAGGGAGATTGGGATTTGCGGCAAAAAAATCTTATTGAACAATAAGCCCCTTCTCATAAAAGGCTTTTGCCGACATGAGGATCATCCGGAATTCTGCGCCGCACTGCCTGTTCAGGCAATGGCTTATGACCTTGACTTAATCTGTGATATGGGCGCAAACTCCGTGCGCACCTCCCATTATCCGAATGACTCGCGTTTTCTTGATCTATGCGATGAACGGGGGATTTTGGTATGGGAAGAAAACCACGCGCGCGGCTTAAGCCTTTCAGACATGCAGAATCCAAATTTTGAGCCGCAAGCCGAAAAAGTAATTTGCGAGATGATTGAAGCGCACTTTAACCATCCGTGCATTTATATTTGGGGAATTTTAAACGAATGTGCAAGCGATACCGAATATGGCAAAGAGTGCTACAAAAAGCAGCTGAACCTAATCAAATCCCTTGATACAACACGTCCCACATCCTTTGCAAGCTGCAAATTTAAAACAGACATTTGTTTCGGACTTCCGGATGTGGTATCATACAATATCTATCCCCTTTGGTATCACGACACTCCCGTAAAGGAATATCTTGACGACCTTTATTCATGGGTGCAAAATGAAACGGAAGGATGCGGCAAGCCTTTTCTCATCACCGAAACCGGCGCCGGCGGAATTTACGGCGTTCACACACCTTATGACGAAAAGTGGACCGAAGAATACCAGGCAAAAACAGTAAAAGCGCAGATAGATACAATTCTCGCAAACGAGAACACCTGCGGCGTTTATATTTGGCAGTTTTGCGATGTAAGAGTAAGTAAAGAGTGGTTCCATGTCCGCCCAAGGTGCATGAACAACAAAGGTATCGTTGACGAGTACCGTAGAAAAAAGCTTGCATACAAAGAAGTAAAAGAAATTTTTGAGAGATACGGGAATTACAGATAATTGTCCCGCCTGCCCGGAAAATATTTATTAAAAGGAAACCGATAATGATATATGATGAAAACAAGAAATTGTCTTTGGAGGAAATAAAAAGCATTGAACTGAACCTCTTAATCGAGTTTGATGCCTTTTGCAACGAACATAATCTGAAATATGTTTTGGACGGCGGCACTTTGCTGGGAGCCATGCGTCACAAGGGTTTTATCCCGTGGGACGACGATATTGACATCGCAATGCCTTTTCCCGATTTTTTGAAGTTTGTCGATCTGTACAAAAAAGAAGGAAAAAATCCCAATGCGGAAATTTTATACGGCCCCGATAATCCGTATGCGTTTCATTTCGGAAAGCTTGTGGATAAAAGAACAATTGTAAAATCAACTTACAGAGTGGATAAGAGCCTGTATTCCGTTTGGATTGATATATTCCCCATGTATTCGGTTGACGACAATGATGAAATTGCAAAATCCAACATAGATAAGGCAATGAAGTATTATTCAAAGGCTCGATGGTGTTTATGCACAAATTTTAAAAATCCCCTAAAAAAAATAATCCATATCTTATTTAACGATCCTATGCGTAAATATTGGATGAGCAAAATCTATGCCATAATTTTGGAGCATGAATATGGATCGACAAAGAGAATCGCAACCGTACCTGTTGTTTACAACAAACTCATTCCGGCAGGAAACGATTACTTTGAAGATAGAATCAAAGCGGAATTCGAAGGACATAAATTTTATATATCGAAGGATTACGATGCGTATTTGAAAGCGGCCTACGGAAACTATATGGAATTGCCACCGGAAGATCAAAGAACAACGCATCAAATAGAAGCATACTGGGTCAGATAAAGGAAGATATTATTTTATGAATATTGCATTACTTATCGCCGGAGGTTCCGGAGCACGTATGCAGCAGGACATTCCCAAACAGTTTCTTATAGTAAATAAGAGACCGGTTATTGTCTATACTCTGGAAGCATTTCAAAATCATCTGGAAATTGATGAAATTGCGGTTGTTTGCATTAACGGATGGGAATCTGTTCTTTTGGCATATGCAAATCAATTTGGTATTACAAAGCTAAAATATATCGTGCCCGGCGGAGAAAAAGGGCAAGATTCTATCCGCAACGGCGTTTTTGAGTTGGAAAAACATCACTCACCGGATGATATTGTATTGATTCATGACGCAATTCGTCCGATGGTATCGGCTGAAATCATTTCAAATTGCATTCGTGTTACTCTTTTGCACGGAAATGCTGTTACAGTAATTCCATGTGCGGAAGCTGTGATGCAAACAGAAGACGGTACTGTGTCTACCGGAAGTTACCCACGGGATAATTTAAAAAGAACACAGACACCGCCCGCAAAAATAACCGCAATATTCATTTTTTTCTATCCTCCTTCAAGATCAAATATACTACATTTTTATAATGCATATAAAACGGTATCCCATTCTTTTACTGTATAGTGTCTCAAATAAAATTTATAATCCGGATTCAATTACAAAATAAATTTTGGAATTTCTACGATATCTTCCGTTTTATGATATACGCATATTGCAAGCTTTGGCCTATGTTTTTATATTGTCTCCTTTGCGGCTTTCCACATAACTTATTCCCTCTCCATTTATCATAACTTGTTACAACTCGTCACGTTATAGCTTTCTGCTTCCGTATCTTTCAGCAAAACAAAAGGTCTCCCGGTATTCATCAAAAAATCCTTTGCATATTTCTGTGCCGAAAGTGCCGCCACTATAATCACCGTATCCTTTGGAAGCTCTGCTATTTGCTCCGGCTTAATAATATTTACGCCATTATATTTTCCCTCTACTGCAATGTCTATCCCACAAATTAGTCTTGAATCGGGTACCTGATTTTTCATTGCTTCATCAAGATACATACCTACTTCACTCGCAACGCCCCATACCGCATAATTAAAGCTGCCTTTCGCAAACGGAATCTTTTTTACCGCTATTGAAGCCGCAGTAGAATAATCTATGTCATATATTGGTCTTTTGGAATCCCACATTTTGCTCACTTCTATGCGGCTCGCCTCCGCTCGTACTCTGTCAAAAAACATCCTTTTAATTTTTGCTTTTTCTTCTTCAAACTCAGCCGGAGACGGATTCCAGTTAATTTCCTCATAATGCTCCGGAGTATATGTCGGAATTATTCTGTCAATAAACCCAAATCTCTCTCCAAAATGATTTTTGGCCAAAATTACAGGAATTCCCATAGCCGCACACGGACAGGCAATATGCAGTCTTGATGTTACAACAAGCCTTGCCGTATCCCTAAGCAGTACAACTCGTTCCTCTGCCATTCTGTGTAATTCATACGTATTCTCAACAGAAAAACGATTGCTGTTATCCAAATTCGTAAATGTTGCAATATTTGAAAGTTCAATACCTTCTTCTCTTAATTCCCTCGGCATAATTTCCGTCACATCGGAAGATACATCAACAAAATATACTTTATCCGCTTTACCCGCCGTTTCATCCGAACGTCTCGGAAGTGTCAATGTGAGACAGCCGGATAAATACGCCTCTACTCCCAAAGACTGCAAATAATTTACCGTCGATATATCTCTGCAGCCAACTCCGCCGCACTTTTTATAAAATTTCAATTCATCCTCGGGTATATTCCTATGAATATGCAATGACATCGGAATTGCATGTATTCCGGGTGACGGCGGCATAAATTTGGAATCATATAATCCTTCCCAGTCCTCATAGCTGCTACAGCAATTAACTATACATACACATTCTTCACCATCATATTCTGCCATATCATATCTGGGAACCGGAATGATATCCTCTTCCGGTATTCCCATCTCGCGATACAGATTTTTTACGGCAATCGACTGTATCGGATCTCCTATGTTTGCCTTTCTGATATTATTCCTTATCATTTTTTGATAAAACATGTATCCGTACTTCATTTAATTTTCCTCTGTCTCTTTTTTTAATTGTTCAATGTCATCATTTGTTCCGGGAATCTGACTAATCACTTTTTTCCCAATCTTTTTGCAAAGTTTGTCCACACTGCTGGCATCACCATAATAAATGTCGCACAAAACAACTGCCCTGTCCAAATCCGCACTGTCGTCATATATCCCCCAGCCGGCTTTTTTGTATTCATCAACAATCTCTTCATACATAGGAAGTAGCGCCGGTCTCATTGACGAAATCGTTGCTTTCATAAGCGGATGCGGACGCCAAAGAAGCGCCACACTGTCCCGTTTGTCATAAAAAAATTCAAGCACCTCTCTTATTTTTTTTAACATTTTCTCGTTATACCATAAAAAAGCAACCACGGTGGTATTATAAAAAACAATTTTTTTTCCGGTACCGTCCGATTTACAAATAATTTTCCTCCATTCGTCCGGTATCTCAAGATCCTCTTTTTTTATTCTCATTACCTTGTCAAACTTAGGTGAGCCGATTCCCAAAAATTTTTGGTTAAGATAATTTATGTCTGTATGCTTTCCGGTAAGCCCTGCCTCTTTTGCTCCGCATAAATACACCTTCATATATACTTGTTTCATCTTTTCGGATTGCACAATAACCTTGTCCGCATTTATCACGCCGGGCAGCCAGATAAAATGTTTGCGCCTTTCAACCGCCTGAATATTATCAGGTTCAATTTCAGAGAGCACAAAATACGGAATATAGACGAGCATTTCCGTATATTTTTTGAGATTACTGCTGTAAAACCTCGGCATTACGCTTGTCACATAATTGCATTCGTCATATGGATTATGTATATAAATTTCATCAGGCATCCTTTTTTCAAATTCGTAAGTCCGGTAATCGACCACTTCTATATCTTTTGGATATTCCCTTCCCTCATAGTGCATTTCACCAAAGCTTCCGCCCGGTTTTCTGTCATAATAAGGAATCGGAACGCAGTAAACGTCCACGTTCTCGTCTTCCTTCATTTTGAGATAGACACTTTCAAGTGAATCCCACATTGATGCTTTGTATGGGAAAAATGCAACTTCTTTTCTTACCCGGATATCATTTTTTATGCTGTTTTCGATTTTTAAAAGATATTTTTCAAGGTTTTTGTAGTGCCGGGCTGCGGTATTTTCCGTGCCCCCACACAATTTCTCATGTATTTGGTATACAAGCTCGCAATATCCTTCCAAATAGGAAATCGTGATACATTCTGCATTTTCTGCTGCATCAATAAGCCTTCCGATCCCCATCGCGCTTTCCTGACAAAGCACAAGCAGTTCCGCAGCCGCCGCTATATTATTTTTTTCGATATAATCCTTTATTTCCGCATGCGCCGCATGAAGCGTGGCAACAGTATCAAGGATTTCATTTTTTTGTGCTTTTCTCATATATCACCCAATAGCAAAATACTTCATCATTTTGCTTGCTTTCTTACATAACAATGACCGCAAATACAATCATGTAAGCTTATTCAACATCTCACAAAATTTGTTCTTCTATGACACATGTATGCTTCTTTTTGTTTGCGCCATCAGAATCATAATTAATCCCAACCAAAAGCACTTTTCCATTATATCCCGAAAGTGCACCGGTATAGCGTTTCTCTTTAATTTGACTGATTGCCGCATCCGCCGACTTATTGTATTTTAATTCCACGAATCCCAAAATGTTGATATATCAAGGTGAATTACATTAAACCTGTTCATATACTTTTTGTAATCGGGCGCTTTTGAAATTTCCGTTCCATAAAAAAGTTCACACGAATCCGTCCCGAGGCTGTAATAAGCGTCTATCATTCCCGCTGCATGAGACTTTCCGAAACGCCGCGCATGGCTTAAGGAAATGCACTTGTCCTCCGTAGACAGTTTTTTGTTAAGTACCGCAAGAAGACCTGTTTTGTCAACATAAACAGAGCTTCGCTTTGCCTGTTTAAAACTGTTGTTGCCGGGATTAAAATATATTCCCATTTATAGTCTCCTTTCCGTACGCATATGGTGATTCTTTGCGCTGTGCATATAATAAACCTTTGCGGCATTCCTATTCTACCATTTTCTTTCCGTTATATCGACATAAATTTTATTGATTTTCATATTTAAAATTGCAATTTGCGTTTAAAATTATTATGATATCAAAAAGAGCTTTTGAATAATTTGCCTTATTTACCCGATACCAAACCAAAATTTTAAAAAAGGACTTTTACCATGTACCTAACCGATAACCCACTTTACACCAATGACATAAAAAAAGCACTTTCAAAGTTGCCCGCGCTTTCCTCACTCACCGGCCACACTGTCCTCATAACAGGCGCCACCGGAATGATCGGTTCTTCGATTATCGATATTTTGATGGAATACAATAATATTCTTATGAGTCAAAGCTTATCCTATAAAACCGGTGATTCAAATTTCATTGACAAAACCGCATCCGGCATCCGTATAATCGCGCTGAGCCGCAACGCAGAGAAAGCCCGCTTTTGCTTTGCTCCCTATATGCAAAATCCGCTTTTTACTTATATTTCCCATGATATAAACGCACCTCTTCCCGAGCTCGGCAACATATCATATATTCTCCATGCCGCAAGCAACACACATCCCGTATCTTACTCAACCGACCCTATCGGCACAATAACATCAAACGTAAACGGCACATATAACCTTCTGTCTTACGGCATAAAGCACGATTGTAAACGCTTCTTTTGCTTTTCCTCCGTCGAAATTTATGGTGAAACACGCGGAGATACGGATAAGTTTTCGGAAGGGTATTTGGGCTACATCGACTCAAACACACTCCGTGCAGGCTACCCCGAAAGCAAAAGACTGTCGGAAGCCTTATGCAACGCATTCTTTAAGCAATACAACCTTCCGTTCATAATCGGACGATTTTCGAGAGTATATGGCCCCACAATGGACAAAAACGATTCAAAAGCAATCGCACAATTTATTAAAAAAGCTGCCGCAGGCGAGGATATAATATTAAAAAGCGACGGAAACCGGCTTTATTCTTACACCTATTCCGTTGATGCCGCTGCCGCTGCCATTTATTTGCTCTTATACGGAAAGCAAAACGAGGCTTATAATATAAGCGATCCAAATTCCGAAATCACATTAAAAGAGCTTGCCGAATTTTTGGCAAAAGAGTCAAATACGAAAGTTATTTTTGAAATTCCGGACAATACAGAAAAGTCCGGTTATTCAACTGCCACACGCGCCGTACTTAATGCAGACAAATTAGCCGAACTCGGCTTTAAGCCGTCTACTCACATAAAGGAAGGCTTAAAAAAGACATTACAGATAATTAGAAATTAAAAGGAAACCTCACAATGAATATTGCATTACTCCTTGCGGGCGGTGTGGATCCGTCCTTTAAAATGGAAATTCCCAAACAATTTGTCAACGTAAACAACAAACCAATCATTGTTTATACGATGCAAAAATTCCAAAACCACCCTGAAATCGACGAAATTATGATTGCGTGCCTCACGGGCTGGGAAAACATGGTAAAGGCATATGCCGCCCAATTTCATATAGACAAATTAAAAAAGGTAATTACGGGCGGTGCAACCGGTCAGGATACATCGCGCATTGCGACGGGTGAACTGATAAAAGATCATGACAAAAACGATATCGTGATCATTCACGACTCGATAAGGCCTCTGGTTTCAGATAAAATTATCTCTGACAGCATTTCGGTCTGCAAAAAAAACGGCATGGGAATAGCATCAGTCTCATCTATGGACAACGTAATGCTTACACATGACGGAGTTTTGGGTGAAGAAGTAATTTCACGCTATACTTTCAGGAGAATCCAGACACCGCAATCTTACATACTTGGGGATTTATATAAATTTCACGAGGAAGCGGCAATAAAAAATATTACCCGCGAAAACGATACCAACAATATGGTATCAAAGCTCGGACACAAGGTATATTTATCAAAAGGGTCGGACTCAAATATCAAGATAAACACGATTGAGGATATAGAAATATTTAAATCTCTTTATGCCATGAACAAACAAGACCGATAGTCTGTAAATTATCCAAATTACGGGTAAATTTAAGATTTTCAGTGCTTTGGAAACATTTTTTTACAAAATAACCAATAAAGCAAATTTTGAGGTATCCACATGAACACAGCCGTTATTCTTGCGGGCGGTGTGGGAAAAAGAACGGAGCAATTTGTTCCGAAGCAGTTTTTGCCCATATTCGATAAACCGCTCATTATATACACACTTGAAGTATTTGAATCACATCCAGACGTTGACTTAATAATTGTTTCCTGCGTTGACGGCTGGGCAGAAGTATTAAAGGGATATGCCGCAAGCTATGGCATAACAAAATTAAAAAGCATCATAAAAGGCGGCAAAAACGGTCAGGAATCCGCACGCAATGCGCTTATCGCGCTTGAATCCAACCTTTCCCCCGACGACATCGTAATTATCCATGATGCCGTAAGACCTCTTATTTCCGCTGAAATAATTACTGACTGCATAAAAAAAGCAAAAGAATACGGCTCGGGGCTCTCGGCCGTCCGCTGCGAAGAAACAATCATGCGTACCGAAAACGGCGAAAGCGGAAACAAAGGAATCGACCGAAAAGATATCATGCGTGTGCAAACACCCCAAGCCTACTGCTTCGGAACCGTTTTGCAGGCGCATAAAGACGCGCTCACGCACGGAATCACCGATGCCGTTTATACAAACACATTAATGCTTGATCTGGGCGCCGAACTCCATTTTTCGCTCGGTTCAAACAAAAACATAAAAATAACGACACTTGAGGATATCGAAATTTTTAAGGCGCTCTATACGGCTACGCATGAAATTCATATTCCGCACACATAAGCAAAAATGCTCCGACTCCGTGCAAATCATTTTCGGATGTCGGGCGGTTTATATAATGCTCATAATCCCCAACGGCCGTTCCGACACACACATCACCCACAATCAAATCGTCACCGTCTTCCTTTAGTGATGCCGTCACACCCTCAAAGCCTTTGCGTGCATATACAAGATATTCTTTATCCAGAATTCCCTTTCTTACAGCCTTGCAAATTGCGGCGGTGTAAAGTGAACTGCATGAATTTTCAAGCCAGTTTCCCGGATCATCCGTGCGGTTTACAAGCTGATACCATCTGCCGTCCGGAGCCTGAAACCTGACAAGTGCTTTTAGAAGATCCTCTACGATTTGACAAAGTATTTTGGCGACTTCATGCTCCGCCGGGATAAAATCAAGCTCATCAAGCAGCGCCACCGGCACCCAGCCGATTGAACGTCCCCAGAATTCAGGCGAGCATCCGGTCACTTTATCCGCCCACTCCGCCTTTTTGTCATACGACCAGGCATGATATAAAAGTCCCGTTTTGGGGTCAAAAGTATGCTTTTTCATAAGCTCGGCCTGAAAAACCACTTCGTCAAAATATTCCGGCTTTCCAAACTCCGCTCCGTATTCCGCACGCAGCGGTCCCTCCATGTATAATCCGTCAAGCCACATTTCTTCCGGATACCATGCCTTATGAAAATATCCGCCCTCCGGCGTCACAGGATAAACATCTATCGCATGCATGAGCGAGTCAAGCACCTTTTTATATTTTTCGTCACCTGTTCTTTTATACAAAGGATAAAGCAAAATTCCCGGCTGCATATCGTCAAATTGCCCCATATCGGCATCCTTTATTTTTCCGTCATCCGTAATTACTGAATCTGCCCACGCTTTTATATAATCAAAATATTTTTCTTCGCCCAAATGCATATAGCACTTATACATTCCCGACAAAAAAACTCCCTGATGATAATGAAATCTGCCTTTTGGCGGCAAGTCACGCGCCTCAAACTTTCTCATCATCGTGTCCATCGATTTTTTTGCATAATACATGGGCTTTTTTTTCAAACTCATATCCGCGCTTCTCTCCTTATATCCATCCGATATCTATGCCTAAAGATCACCTGTGTCTCTTTGAATATCTGTGTCACATTCATTTTCCCGCAAGTTCCCGCATTTGCAGGCAGTTATCTGTATTACCCACACATACATCCGGCCGACGACTGTTCCGCAAAGGTTTCCCGTTACTGTTTCCCTTGCGTATATCTTCTCATTTCCTCTTCTTTTCGTCTTTTTTTCACAAGATGAACAATAAAAGCAATTTCCGTTACAACCGCAAGAGGAATCGCATACATAAGTATTTCGATCAAAACGGCCTGCCAGATACTTACGAGGACAAACGACAATATAAGCAGAAAAACAACCCAATATACATATGCGCCCGCTGCCATAAATATTGCCATCACAATATCCGTAATAAATTCCCTTGTTGAATATTTTGTATAATCAATGCCCATTTTTGTTTCCTTTCCAAATTCATACACCACGCCGGGTTTGACTTTTTTTATTTTTTGCTCTTGTTATCTCAAAATCCACCGTTTTCATATGCTCTTGCTATCACATATCTTTCAAAAGAATAATCAAATTTTCTCATCCTCTCCGCCTTTCTGCATATAATTATAATTTTTATATGCAGAAAATCAAGCCGTATTCCCCTTTGTCTGCATATATTTTGATATTTTATATGCAGAAAACATTTTCCATGAAACCAAATCCCGGTTTTTACGTTTATCAGAATGGCAAACGAAATTCGTTTTTCATTGACATAAAAGGTTAATACATTTAAAATTGTATCTTAAGTGTGCAAATTAACTTTTTTTAACCAACCTGTCACACAGCCAAAAAAGATTTCATTGCCAATTATTCACTTATAAGGATGAAGATATGAAGAAAAAACTTTCTGCTTTAATTTTAACAATTACCGCTTTTGCGGCATTTTCGGCATGCAGTAATTCCATGGTCGATATACCCTCTGTTCCCACCCCGACTAATGCTTTTTTTGCAACTGCAACACCATCACCTGTTCCGACTGCAACCGGTACACCCACGCCCACATTCACACCGTCTCCCACTCCCACACCGACCGACATCCCAATCATTGTCACGGACGAAATCAACAATACCTCCGTTTTCCTTGGTGATTACAAGGGACTTGTATTAAATCCCGTAACTGATGCCGAAGTGGAAGAAAAAATAAATTCCGTACTCCTTGATTATGCGTTCGATACAGAAGTTGATCGCCCGACACAACAGGGTGATATTGTTTATATTTCATTTATCGGAAAAATTGACGGAGAAGAATTCGAAGGCGGTTCTTATACCGAAGAGGGCGGATATAGTCTCACTCTTGGGTCCGGTACCTTTATTGACGGCTTTGAAAGTCAGCTTATCGGAAAAAATGCCGGTGATACGGTTAATGTATCTGTTACTTTTCCCGCCGACTATGTTTCCGTTGACTTACAAAACAAATCCGCGGATTTTGAAGTAACGATTCTTTCCGTTTATGAACTTATCCCCGCAGAGCTTACCGATGAATTTGTTTCACGAAATTTTGATTTTGACACTGTCGAAGCATACAAAGCAAACATCAAAGCCGAATTGTCCGCCTCCTCATACGAAGATCAGATTCTTGAACTTCTGTCGGACACCCGCATAGAAAACCTTCCGGAATCGGAAATAACCGCATATTCCGACAAAATGTACAATTACTATTACAACTGTGCTCTTCTCTATTCGGCATATTTAAATATCGATGTCAACACGGCACTTTATTATTATTTCGGTATTGAATCTCCCGAAATTCTTCGTCAAATGACGGATGCAATTGCACCCACCCAAATAAAATACAATCATATCTACAAGGCAATCGCAATCAACGAAAATATTCCGATTTCGGATGACGAAATGAACGCCTGGGTTGATGAGCACCTTGGAGAATTCGGTTTTTCAAACCGCGAGGGTTTTATCGGAGCCTACGGCAAAGAATACGCAAGAAGCCTTTATATCAACGAAACCGTATACAATATGATTTTGGAAAACGCGATTGTGAGAGCAAATTAAATCACTCAGAATACACGTGACAATAATATTCTAAAATCCGACATTTTACTTACTCATACAAAAAAATCACAAAAAAAGTCGATACATTTTGTACCGACTTTTTTATTTATCCTTCTTCACCAAATATCCGAATATTCCGGTTTCTTCATTTATTTATACTTCTTCACCGAGAATATTCCGGTTTCTTTATTTACTTATCCTTCTTCACCGAATATCCGAATCTTCCTATGCTTTCACCGAGCGACCTGTATTCTCCGTGACAATAGCTTGTGAGATTTGCCTTGTTTAACAACAGTTTTCCGTTTTTGTCCATATATTTTTCTGATGCTCTAACCTTTACTATTTCCGCAATAAACATTGTATGGCTTCCAAGGAATTTATCTTCCCTTACCTTACACTCAATATTTAACGGGCTTTCCTTAACACTTGGTGCATTTACAAGAATCGATTTTTCGGGAGTCAGTTTCATTTCCCTAAACTTGTCATAATCCCTTCCCGATCTCACGCCGCACCAGTCGGTTGCATATGTTAAATTTTTGTCAACCAGATTTATTACAAATTCGCCGGTTTCCCTGATTATATCATGCGAATACCTGTCAGGTCTTACAGATATCGAAACCATCGGTGGGTCGCTGTTTATTGTTCCCGCCCAGGCAAGCGTTATGAGATTCGGCTTTTCGTTTAGGCGTGCACAGCTCACAAGCACCACCGGCAGCGGAAAAAGCATATTCCCCGGCTTAAATTCTATTTTTCCCATATTGTTTCATCCTTTGCTGTCAAATTTTTTGATCCGGCAACCGCAAAATCGTTCGACTTTCGTTCAGCCTTCATTCGGCTTTCATTCGGCTTTCGTTCGACTTTCCTGTCTTACAAATATCATTCGCCCTTCATTGCATTTTCAACCGCAATCGCAAGCTGATTCGGACAGGAATTGTCTCCTCTGCACTCAATTCCCTTCAAAAGCAAAACTATCTCTTCCGCCTTTCTTCCGTTTGCAAGCCTTGCAACGCCTTGCGTATTTCCTTTGCATCCTCCGACAAATTCGACATTTTTAACTATTCCGTTCTCAATGTCAAAATGAATTTCCTTTGAACAAACACCCCTTGTTTTGTAATCAACATGCTTAGTCATCTTAATCTCTCCAATCTATCCATCCCTGCATCATTACTTTTCCCGCAAATCTTCTTCCGATATCCGGTTCACCGAGCAGCGCTTTTGAATTTATACATATATCAATATTTACATCATATTCCGTGCAAAGAACTTTCAGGATATATATTTCTTCTCCCGTTATTTTGTTTATTTGTTTTGTTTTTTTGGTGATATTTCCTACGACCATATAAATATCTTCCTGCATGTACGTATCCGATTCGCAGAAAAGAGCATTAAGCATGGTATCCACAACGGAATATACGGTTTCACCTTTTATTCTCTCGTCAAATTCTCTTTTATTTTTTTTGCCTCTGTTTTGAATATAGTCATAATCACTCAATCCCTTCAGGGGATTTTTGGGCGGTACAAGTCCGTATTCCGGCTTGTCAAGACCGCTTTTGGAAGCCACAACGGCGATACGCGTATTTACATTCTGATTTACGGTTGCGGGTAAAAGTATTTTGCCTTCACTTGCCATCCCCGACAAGTGAACCGAATATATTTTTTCTTTCTTATATTCGTCATTTCTGAGACCTATTATCAGATTTTGCAGCGCAAAAACAACATCCTTTCCGCTTTGCGGACAATATACGCTTCCCAAATAAAAGCCTTTTCTTTTTGCCTCCCTTACGGTTTCTTTTCTTACTCCCACATAGCCCTCAAGACTTACATCCTTATTGATATGCACAGGCAAAAAGAAATTCATTTTTGCTTTACCGGTACTTTCATTGACATGGCCACGCATAATCATACCGCTGTTTTCATTGTTCTCGCAAAACACTTCTACCTCGGTTTTGTCACCGACCTTGCGTTTTTCCTGTAAAGTTCTGTTACTAAGAAAATAGTGAATCACGTCATCTGTCAGTTCATCAAAATCACTGAATCCGATCCAATCGTATTCTCCCTTCATTTATTCGCCTTTCTTTGTTTAAATTCAATAATTTTCTTCCGTATCGATTATAAAAACCGTAAGCTCCTGCGTCAAATCAATTATTTTTTCACCCGCTGTCAGTTCACCGCATGGGCTCATTTCAACTCTTTTTAAAACCGGTCTTGTCGGAAAACCTTTATTTTGCTGTATCACAATACATATTTCATCCGTATTTGTCCTTACTACAGTTCCCGTCGGATACATGGCAACACAGGCATTAAATTTTTTGACAAGCTCCATGTCAAATTTTACTCCCGCATTTCCCATGATATATTCCATGGCTTCGTATACCTTTAGCCTCTTGGTCATATTCCCGTATATCATGTTGTCAAATGCATCGCAAATTGCCACAAGCCTTACCTCGGGCGAAATGTCTTCACCCTTCAATTTGCTCGGATATCCGCTTCCGTCAAGTCTTTCATGATGATAAAGAATAATATCCTTTGATATTTTGCTAAGCCACTCCTTACGTTCAACATTCAAATATCCGTATACTACATGCCGCCTTATTTCACTTTTGAGATTTTGATCTGGGTTTTCGGTATTCAGCATTTTATAATCGATATTTGTATTCAAAAATCCTATATCGTGAAGCAGAGCTCCGATTGCGATTTCCCTTGTTTTTTTTCTCGAAAATCCCGAATTTAACGCAACCAAAATCGACAATGCGGCGACATTCAAACAGTGGTCACTTAATCCCCTGTCATAATTTCGCACATTTGACACATTATAAACGATCTCCTTTTCGCACAAAATTCCGGTCATAATATCTTCCGCTTTTTCGACAATTTCCTTTATTTTATCTTCGGGAGCATAAGAAAAAGCTTCTATCGTATTCTTGATCGTTTTTGAACACCGATCCGAAATAACATTTTCCGTAATCGTTTCTTCTTTTATTTCTCTTGAAACATTATCCTCCACAAAAACGTCTCTGACATTTAATTCCAAAAGCTTCTCGATATATTCTTTCTTTAATTTTGTGCCTTTTGTGATAACAATTACGCCATTATCACTATATACATCTTTTGCAAGAATTTCGTTTCCCGTTATTCTCACAACCTGTATCCTTCTCAAAGTCAAATCCCCCAATTTCTTTTAAGTCGGAAAATTTACTGCTCCAAATAACATCCTGTCCAAAGGATTTCTAACACTGTCCAAGCTCAAATATCATTTCAATTATTCTGTCAAGTTCTTCCATCGAATAATATTCAATTTCTATCCTGCCGCTTTTTTCATTTTTCTTCCTGATTTCAACCTTTGTACCCAAAATATCCTTCATTTTGTTTTCGGCATCAATATATGCCCTTGATTTTTCGTTATCCTTTTTCTTTTTGGGTTCTTTTTTGCCGTTCTCTTTTTCTTCCTTATAAGTATTTACAAGTTTTTCGAGTTCTCTGACGCTCAGATGCTCGTCCGACACACGCATTGCATACTCAAACTGTTTTCCTTCGTCATCTATCCCAA
>CAVJHK010000038.1:0-3335 GCA_963649295.1 Lachnospiraceae bacterium
ACGGGAATTTCTGTAAGTACACTCTATCGCACAAAGCTGCGAAAATAAAAGAAAAAAAATAAACTTACACACTTTGCTTGACAAACTCTTCATTTCCGGTTAACGCACCGCTCAGTTGTCAATTTCCCTTTATAAAGCGGCTGAGCGGCTTATATACAAGCATTGTGATGACCGACACCGACACGCACTTTATGAGATTTAGGGGAGCGGTCGCAAAAATCACAAGCGTCCCGATATCTGTAATCGCTGAATTTGCTTCTGTTCCCACTTTAATCACGTTTTCCATTCCGCCGAACGCCCCTGCATAAAGCGGCAAAAGCACAAAAGCGTTAAGAAGGCATCCGATAATTACGCACGATACGGTTCCCGCACACAAGCCGACAATCGCACCCCTCTTTGTTTTCTTTAAACGGTAAATGAATCCCGCGGGCAAAATAAATGAACAGCCTATCAAAAAGTTTGCGATTTCACCGACACCCGCCGTGCCTGAGCCCTTCATAAGCATTTTTGTGAGGATTTTGATTGCTTCGATTGCCGTGCCTATGCCGGGTCCCATCATAAATGTTCCGATTAAAACAGGTAATTCACTGAAATCAATCTTGTAAAACACGGGCAAAAAGGGAACGGGGAAATCAAAAAACATAAGAACCGCCGCTATTCCCGCAAGCATAGCCGCAGTCACAAGCATTTTCGTATTTTTACGAGCTGTTTTTGTACCGTTCTTAATATTGTTTCGGCTGTCGTTTTGTTTTACGCTTTGTTTGTTTTCAACAATTTTTTCTTTCATAAAAAAAAGTCCTTTCCGACGAAATGATTTTGTTTGGATCCGAAATTCTGCTTTTATCCAAACTTTTTTGATTCTTCGCGAATAGGTCTCTAAAATAAATCTTCTCACATCCAGACTGTACTGTCGGTACCGGAATCACACCGGTTCATGCCTTTAAGCTTGCGGACTTTACCGCCGGTAGGGAAATCGCATCCCTCCTCGAAGAATCTTTGTTCCTTTGTCGGATGTGATATTACTACCAAGAGTTTTTCTTGTCAATATAAAAAAAGAAAAGCGAGCAGGGAATAGGGGGTCCTGCTCGCCGAGGGGTAGTTAGTTTTAGGGGTTTCTAACTGTTGGTCAGTATACCACACCCCCCCCCCGAAAATCAATGGGAAAATAGTCCCAACAACCCCACTATTTGATGAATTTTTTATGAACTGTCGGTAAAAGTGCCGGCCAAAGCCGAAAAAGTCATCTTTCCTTAAGATAAATTTCGGGCTCATTTAAGAACACGTCCGTAACGCCAAGCTTTTCATATTTTGAAAAGTTAAATTTTGTCCCTGTCGGCGCACTCGGATAGAGGTGCCCGAGGAACCACGCGCGCACGGGCATTTGGGGATATTTTGTGAGATCCAAATCAATCGCATTTCCGTAAGGATGAATTGCGTTTGAGCCCACTCCCGCCATATGAATACGCATGCAGTCGGACGCACGCTCCGATAATATACCGATATCCGCATCCGGAAGCATCCGCCTTATGATAGGAAGCGAGAGAGCCGAAAATGACGACCAAACAATCGCGTCCGTAAGCCTTCTTTCCTTTATCATATTCACGGTTTCTTCTTCTATTCCGATATACGGATAAATGCTTGTTTTGAGCTCAATATTGAGCTTCATCCCGGCTTTTAAGTTTGGCATAATCAGGTCAAGCACCTCCGAAAGCGTCGGAATATGCTCCTTTTCGTTATTTACCGACTTGATATTTAACTTTTTTAACTCAGCCAAAGTATAATCACGCACAAAGCCATGTCCGTCGGTTGTGCGGTCCACCGTTTCGTCATGGATCACAACAATCCTGCCGTCGCTTGTATATTGAACGTCAAGCTCAATTCCCGTAAGACCTTTTATCTCGCAGGCTTTTTTAAACGAAGTAAGCGTATTTTCGGGATAATTAAGACTGCATCCCCTGTGTGCCCATATGTTCATAACATACTCCTTTCACAGCCGATTCATGATAACGCAAACATACCAAATAATGCTGAGCTCAAAAAACATTTTTAATTTCCGACAATATACGGATTGCCGCACAATTTAAACGATACACGGCTCGTACCGTGCTTTGTACTTCCAAAAATTTGCAAGCATTCGTAATCCTCTTTATTTTCTTTTGAAAACCGGCTACTTACTTAAGTTTTTGCATATCAAAATATCGATTTTTTTGCAAGTCAATTTGCATCAAAATTTTGACATTTTGATGCTTGTATCATCAGATGTCAAGCATCTCACTGTAAGCCTTGAGCGCTCCGTCGGTTTCGTGCGCAAGAACCTTCTTTGCAAGCACTTTACCCAACTGAACGCCTTCCTGGTCAAAGCTGTTTACGTTCCACAAAAATCCCTGGAACATAACCTTGTTTTCATAATGAGCAAGAATTGCACCGAGTGTTTCGGGTGTAAGACGATCGCCGATAATTATCGAGGACGGGCGGTTGCCTTCAAAATTCTTGTTTTTGTTGTCGTCTTCCTTGCCGCACGCAAAGGCAACAATCTGAGCGGCAACGTTTGCGCAAAGCTTTTTCTGGCTTGTGCTTCCCGAAATCACAACGTCGTTTTCGGTCTGATTGTTTTTAAATGCGATAAACTGCATGGGAATAATACTCTTTCCCTGATGCAGAAGCTGATAAAACGAGTGCTGGCCGTTTGTGCCGGGCTCACCAAAGATTACGGGACCGGTCACATAATTTATGTTTTCGGCAAAGCGGTTGACGCTCTTGCCGTTTGATTCCATGTCAAGCTGCTGAAGATGAGCCGGGAAACGTGAAAGAGCCTGTGAATAAGGAAGCACTGCGGTTGAGCCGTAACCCAAAACATTTCTTTCATATATACCGATCAAAGCATCAAGAAGAGCGGGATTCTTTTTGATATCCGTATTCTTTGAAAGCTCGTCTTCGGCATGAGCGCCGTTTAGGAATCTCGCAAACACATCACCGCCAAACGCAAGCGAAAGCACCGCACCTCCTACGGATGAAGTGGACGAATAACGTCCGCCGATATAGTCGTCCATATAAAAGGCATCAAGATAATCCTTACTTTTTGCGAGAGGTGAAGTTTCACTCGTAACCGCAATCATGTGACGTGCGGAGTCGAGTGCACGCGACTTTAAGGCGTCTTTCACAAAAGCCTCGTTTGTGAGCGTTTCAAGCGTTGTGCCGGACTTGGAAACAAGGATAAAAATCGTCTTTGAAACGTCTATGCCGTTTAATACAGCCGTAGCGTCATCGGGATCGACATTCGATATAAATCTTGCTTCCATCCTGAATAAATTATTTTTTTTTGCCCAGTTTTCAAG
>CAVJHK010000038.1:3345-17248 GCA_963649295.1 Lachnospiraceae bacterium
ATACATTGCCCTGGGGCCCAAATCACTTCCGCCGATACCTATTTGGCAAACTGTCGTGAATTTTTCGTTTTTCTCGTTTACGATTTTGCCGTTATGCACCTTGTCCGCAAACTCAGCTATTCTCTTTTGCTCGGCAAGATAAAATTCTCTCTTGTTTACGTTGTCCGCAATAACGTCTTTTCCAAGCTGCCCACGTGTAAGATGGTGCAGCACCATTCTCTTTTCGCCCGTATTTATTACGGCGCCGTTATAAAGCTCTTCAAATTTTTGGACGGCTTCGGATTCACCTGCCATCTCTGCAAGCACGTCCAAAATTTCATCCGAAACCTGCTTTGCGGCATAATTGTACACAAGTCCGTTCGACATGGGAACAAAATATGTCTTTGCGCGCTTTTCGCCGTTTGTACCGCTCATTGCCTCTCTTAAATCAACCTTTTTTGCGCCCTCAAGCTTCTTTAAGCTCTTGAGCTCATCAAAATTTTTCCAGTCTGCCATACATAATCCTTTCTTTTCCTTATTATACTGTCCGTTATTATAATGACCACTGCGATTATAACAATGCAGCTTATCGGAAGTCAGTTTGTACTTCTTATAACAGGAAGCCGATTTTTGCTTCATATAATATGTTTTTCTTAAGACTCCGTTTACGCCGAAAGTATACGACTAAATTTTGAAAAAGTAAAGCACGTGCTTTTATGGCATTTTTCGCCTGATTGTGCTATCATGATAAAAAATCTCACCGCAAAGGCGCATATATGGAATCAAACAACAAAAAAGCATGGCTCTATCTTTTGCCCGCCATATTGTTTCTCGGTATATTTATGGTCTACCCTCTTGTCGACGTTTTTGTTTATTCATTTGAGGAAGGCTTTAATTTTGCGTCCCAAAACTATTTTGGAGCAGGCATTTACAACTATTCCTATGTCCTGCGCGATCCTTATTTCATAAAAGCTTTAAAAAACACACTTTTGCTTGTTGTGATTACGGTGCCGATATCAACAATACTTGCTCTTTTTATTTCCCTCGGGCTTTCCGAAATAAAAGTGCTCCGCAATCTTTTTCAGACAATCTATTTTCTTCCCTATGTCACAAACACGGTCGCAATCGGACTCGTATTTATGATACTTTTTAAAAAGACAGCCTATTCGGACGGACTCGTAAATATGATAATTGCTCTTTTCGGAGGAAACTCAATCGACTTTATTGACGGACCTTATGCCGCAAAAATGTTTGTAATGTGTTTTTATACGATATGGGCTGTACTCCCGTTTAAAATACTTATTCTCACCGCTGCGCTCGCATCCGTAAACGACACCTACATCAAAGCCGCCAAAATAGACGGCACGACGCCTGCGCGCATATTTTTTAAAATCACCTTGCCGCTCATAAGTCCTACCGTTTTTTATCTCATAATAACGGGATTTATAGGCGCCTTCAAAGCCTACAGCGACGAAGTGGCAATTTTTGGAACCGACCTAAATTCCGCCGGCATGAATACAATCGTCGGCTATGTTTATGACATGCTCTACGGCACAGGCGGCGGATATCCGTCTTTTGCGTCCGCAGCTGCAATAATACTTTTTGTGATTATACTCACGGTAACGTGCATAAACTTGCTTGTAAGCAAAAAACACGTGCATTATTAACTTAAGTACAGCGCACAAACGGATAGCAAAATCAACCTAAATATAGCAATCAAAAAATACAAAAAATGATTTAAACGTTAAGCTATCAACGGATAAATAAATTAATTTACCTGCCCCACGCCAAAGGATACCCTAATGAAACACGATTCCTCATACCGAAGTGCCATCGCGCGCCATTCGGTACACAATATAATAAAAAACATATTTATATATCTTTGCCTCACGCTTTGGGGGATAATTGTTATTTTTCCCTTTTACTGGATGATACTCACTTCCCTAAAAAGCTACGGCAGCTACAATGCGGAGCATACGCCCGGATTTTTTACTTCTTCTCCCACATTTTCAAACTATGTGACCGCGTTTACGGAAGTAAATCTTGGGAAATATATGCTAAATACACTTGTTTTTACCGTTATAACAACTGCTCTTATGCTTGTTGTCGTGGTACTTTCAGCATTTGCGTTTGCAAGGCTTGAATTTAGGGGCAAAAGCTTATGTTTTACCGTTATTCTTGCGCTCATGATGATTCCGAACGAGCTTGTAATAATCACAAACTTTGTCACAATAACGAATTTAAATATGCGGAACACCTTTACAGGGCTCATTCTCCCGTCCGTCACATCGGTATTTTATATTTATCTTTTAAAGGAAAATTTTGCGCAGATCCCTGACGAGCTTTATCTTGCGGCAAAGGTGGACGGAACGTCCGATTTAAGATATTTAATGCGTGTCATGGTTCCGATTTCGCGCCCGACAATCATAACGATAACGATTTTAAAAGTAATCGAATGCTGGAATTCATACGTCTGGCCGCGTCTTATCACAAACGACGAAAATTATTATCTTGTGTCAAACGGAATTCAGGCAATACGTGAGAGCGGCTTCGGACGCGAAAACATTCCCGCAATGATGGCGGGAGTTACGGCAATTTCGTTCCCCTTAATCGTGATTTTTCTGATCTTCCGCAAAAAAATAATGGCGGGCGTTGCACGCGGAGGTACAAAGGGATGAAAAAAAGATTTGCTTTTATTGTCTTTTTGCTTTGTATGTGTATGACCGCTACTGCCTGTCACGGCACAAAAAAGCACATCATAAACACAGTGCCCGAAACTTTTGACGAATCAAAAACATACGAAATATCTTTTTGGGCAAAAAACGACACAAACAAAAACCAGGTTGCGATCTACAACAAGGCTGTGGCTGATTTTGAAGCGCTTTACCCTAATATCAAGGTAAACATCCGTTTTTATACGGATTATACAACGCTTTACAATGACGTCATCACAAATATTTCGACAGATACAACGCCAAACGTATGCATCACATATCCCGACCATATCGCAACATATATGACCGGCGAAAACACGGTTGTGACGCTTGACGAGCTCTTTACAAATCCGGAATACGGCTTCAGCGGCGCCTCCCTTAAATTTGAAACGCCGATGCTTACGGAAATCGTGCCAAAATTCCTTGACGAATGCAAAATCGGTGAGCATTATTATGCCGTTCCTTTTATGCGTTCGACCGAAGCCTGTTATATCAACAAAACTTATGTTGAGGCTCTCGGATATACTCTTCCCGAAACTCTTACCTGGGATTTTGTGTGGGAAGTGTCGGAAGCGGCTCTTAAGAAGAACGCTGACGGAACCTATGCCGTAAACAATCAGAATGTCCTTATTCCGTTTATTTACAAGTCAAC
Source organism: Lachnospiraceae bacterium (assembly GCA_963649295.1). Lineage (GTDB taxonomy): Bacteria > Bacillota > Clostridia > Lachnospirales > Lachnospiraceae > RGIG3528. Next base: position 6,691 of record CAVJHK010000038.1, read on the forward strand.
CGACAACATGATGATTACCGGGCTCAGGCAAAAAAATGCCGGTTATTCCGACGAAAACGGAAACATACTTATTTTTAACGACACAACGCGCGAGCTTCTTTCGGAAATAGCAATTCATGCGGAGTCAAGAGCATTTTCCACATTCAAGATTTCAAGCTATCCCGCAAACTTTTTGAATGCAGGACAATGCATATTTGCAATCGACTCAACCGCCGGCGCAACCTGGATGGGAAGCGACGCACCGTTGCTTGACATAAGCGAGGACACAATTGTCAAATTTGAAACAGCTGTAATGACGGTTCCCCAATTTGACCCCGAAACCCCCCAAATGATTTCGCAGGGCCCAAGCATTTGCATATTTAATAAGGAAGACCCGGACACCGTCATGGCATCCTGGATTTTTACAATGTTTCTTTTGAGTAATGATGTGCAAATTGCTTATTCTGAGACGGAAGGCTATGTGCCTGTGACATTAAAAGCCCAAAATTCACAGGAATATTCAGATTACTTAGCACGTGCGGGGGAAGACAACCAGACCCACTACAAGGTAAAAATCGATGCAAGTAGGCTTTTGCTTAATAATATAGACAACACCTTTGTGACTCCCGTATTTTCGGGATCGGCGCGCCTTAGGGAAGCCGCAGGCGCGCTCATCGAAAATACCGTAAAAAGTGTCAGGAGAAAAACAAAATTTGACGACACCTTCGTAAAAAATCTTTATAAGGAAGTAAAAGCGCAATACCGCCTTGACGAAGCGCTTGCAGTAAGCCAAGAAACCCGTGCAAAGCTCGGTGAAATGCCCACATTTTCAAAAATTCTCCTTATTGTGCTTTCGGTAATATGGGCAGGGATAATTGCCGTATACATAAAGAGAAAAAAAACGACAAAAAAAAGAAATCCGCAAGAAATGCCGAGTAAATAGCACAACAAGGGGTTTACTTTGAGTTTTTATCAGAGTATAATGACGTTGCTTATAAAAATGATCCGGATAATTCTGACAAAAATTCCGGGCATACATTTAAAAGGAGAAAAACATGAAGAAAATTATTTCTGTAATACTTGCCGCAGCACTTGTATGTGCGCTTGCAGCATGCGGCGGTACAAAGTCCGATGCGATGAGCTATTCGGATTTTAAGGCAGCCGAGGTTGATTCGGAAGTCACAATCGAGACCTATTTCCAGGCAGCTCAGTCATGGTGGGAAAACGAAGGCGTGGGCGTTGCTTCGATTTATGCCGAGGACAAGGACGGCGCTTATTTCCTTTACAATTGCAAATGCGACAAAGACCTGTATGACAAGCTTGCCGCAGGCACAAAGATTCGTGTAACGGGTTACAAGAGCGAATGGGCAGGCGAAGTCGAAATCACCGACGGAACGCTTGAAATAGTGAGCACGAAGGACACATATATTGCCTCCGCAACCGATGTTACATCACTTCTTGCAAAAGACAGCCTTTCCGATTATATGAACAAATATGTTGCAATAAAGGGTGCAACCGTTGCAAAAGAAGCTCTTTACAAATGGGACGGCTCGGGCTCCCAAGGCGACGACCTTTACTTTGATGTTACGGTAGACGGGAACACATATACATTTACCGTTGAATCTTATCTTTGCGGTAAGGACACCGAGGTTTATAAGACAGTTGAAGGCTTAAAGGCAGGAGACACAATCGACCTCACAGGATTCTTATATTGGTATAACGGCGCTCAGCCGCATGTAACAAGCGTTACGGTAAAATAAATATTAAATATCACGAGACCAAACCCCCGGAATGAAAATCACTCCGGGGGTTTTATTTATCATTTTTAAAATTAAAAATTATTTTAAGATTTAAATTCGGTCAGCTTATGGTTAAAGCCGTTTTCCTTGACAGTAAGCAGCGTGACGGGTAAAATCAAATAGTGCGTATGAATTTATGGAAGTACAGACTTACATAAGGTACCCTAACTCAAAACTCACGCGTAATACTTTAAGCGTTAAGTCTTATGCGCATTATTTTCACGCACAATACTTTAAGCGTTAAGTCATATGCACATTAATCTCACACACAATACTTTAAGCGTTAAGTCTTAATCACATTAATTTCACATACAAATCTTAACCCAAGGGACATCAAAATGGAAGAACAAAAAATAGCCGTTCTGATAGACGGCGACAACATTTCGACAAAATATGCCGAGCTTATAAAAGATGAGGCGGACAAATACGGTGACATCACCGTTTTCAGGCTGTACGGATCGCTTAATTCCCCGAATTTGAAGCAATGGTATCCTGTTATGCCAAAGTACGGAATAACACCTGTTTTGCAGCTTTCCTACGCAAACAACAAAAGCATAGCGGATCAGGCACTCACCATCGACGCAATGGATATGCTTTACACTCGCCAGGTCGACATATTTTTCTTATGTACAAGCGATTCCGACTTTACAAAGCTTGCTTACAGAATAAAGGAATCCGGAAAAACCATAATCGGAATGGGAGAAAAAAAGACGCCCGAATCGCTTGCGCAGGCCTGCAACGAATTTAAGGTGCTTGAGCTTTTATTTAACGCAGAAAAGGAAATTAATGCGGTGACTCCTGCCGACCTTCGCGTTGACGCGCCCAAAATATCAATCCTTTCGGAAGAGGAAATCGTACAAAAGATTTATGACTCAATCGACGATGACGGCGAAAATCTTTCGTCAATCGGAAACGCACTCAGAAAAAGCGTTCCGGGCTTTGATGTAAGATATTATAAATATAAGACTTTTTCGGCACTCATAAAGGCGCATACGGACATTTTTGAAATAAACGAGGACAAGGTACATTCGGTAATTACGATTAAGCGTAAGGAAAAGCAGGATGCATCACGGCAGGAAAACAAAGGTAACCGTAAACTCAAAGAAAAACCGGAATCCAAAGCGAACCATGATATAAACGCAGAACAATCACCCAGGGAAAGCCGGGAATCCAAAAAAAATACCGGGAAAAAGCCCGGAAAATCCGCAAAAACCGCCGCTCAAAAAAATGCCAAAGCAAAAAACAAACAGCAAAATGCAAACATAAAAAAGCCCGCAGGGCAGACCAAATCAAAAAAGAACAATAATGCAAAGCAAAACGCAAATCAAAACACAAATCAAAACATAAGCAAATAAATTGGGGAAATTTACGATAATGTCAAATAGTCTATAAAAAAACAGTGCTCAAAAAAACAGGCTCAAATTTGCACACGGAGGAGAAAAATGGGAGAAAATATCAAAAACATCGAAGGACTTGAACTGATCAAAAAAGCAAGCGGACTAAAAACACCGGAATATGTCGCATATGCCCTCGGAGATGCGGGCGGATGCCTTGTTTTCGGACTTGTGACATCATTACTTCAGACATATTATACGGACGTTTTGATTTTGAGTCCGCTATTCATAATGATTATGTTTGTGGCCGCAAGAATATGGGATGCAATAAACGACCCCATGATGGGAAGGATTTGCGATACGGCGCGTGTTACCCGGTCGGGGCGCTATCGTGTGTGGTTAAAGCGTGTGGCGCTGCCGCTTTCCGTATCCGCAATTCTCATGTTCATAAAATTCCCGGGCTTCGGAAACGTGTCAAACAATCTCCCCGCCTATATTTATGCGACATTTACATATATTCTTTTCGGAATGGTTTACACAGTGCTCCAGATCCCCTATGGTTCACTTGCGTCCGTAATCACGCTTGACGTGCGCGAGCGCTCAAAGCTTTCTGTATTCCGTGCGGTTGGTGCGGCACTCGGCAGCATGCCTGTAATGGTGCTTTCGATGCTTTGCTTTGTGACCGTCAACGGCAAATCAATCGTAAAATACAATGTCCTTTTGGCGGGTGTAATCGTAATGTCAGTTTTGTCGTTTATATGCCTTATGCTGTCTTATCGCGGCACTACGGAGCGTGTAAAAACCGAGCCAAAAAAGCACATAAAGGGTGACGCAGTGAGGTCACTCAAAATTATATTCAAAAACCGTTCAATGCTTGCGCTCTCTCTTGCCGCAATGATGCTTCTTGCGGGACAAATGTTCACTCAAAGCTATTATGTTTACCTTATCCGTTATTATTTCGGAAAAGGCGGAATATATGTGACCCTTCCCACAATTCTCACCTATCTTCCGATGGCAATTTTGATGATTTTTACGCCAAAGCTTGCAAAAAAGTACGGCAAAAAAGAAATCACCTCCGTCGGAATGGCTGTTGCTGCAATCGCAAATTTTGCGATGTTTTTCCTAAAAACAATTCCGTCCGAAAAGGCACTTATGCCGTTTATGATACTTTGCCTGATATCAGGCTTTGGGCTCAACTTCTTTGTGCTCCAGCTCTGGGCGATGGCAACGGACGCAATCGACGAAATCGAGGTTACAACGGGAAGCCGTGACAACGGAACGGCATATTCATTCCTTAACTTTTTCAGAAAGCTCGGTCAGGTAATTGCGGCAATCGCCGTAAATGCGGCACTTCTTGCAATGGGATATTATGATACGGCAAAGGGCGGAACGTTTATGTTCACCGCTGCCCAGCTTGACATCATGTATGTCCTTGCAACGCTTATTCCCGCCGTAATGTTTTTGTTTATGGCAATAGTTCTCTTTATGATATATCCGCTCTCACAGGAAAAAGTGCTGCGCCTTCAGGAGAAAAAGGAAGAGCACCTTAAGGAAAATCAGTTTTAAAGCACAAAAAGTGAGGCCATATCCATGAAATTTAATCACTTGTTTTATCCTAAACAGCGCACTGCCTCCGCTTTTTACTATAAAAGCGAAGACATAAACATACGTCTTGATTTTTGTGAAAATATGGTAAGAGTTGCGATTTATCACGATAACGATAAGCCGTTTCCCACGTTTTCGGTATGTCCCGACGACCAAATGCCGTCAAACGGGCGCGATCGTTTTTCGGTAAAAGGCTTTAATCTTGTTTCGCCCGGATATACAGAAAAGCCTGACGAATACAGATTCGAATTTAATAATTTAACCATATCCGTTGTCCCAAAAAATTTTGAAATGAGCTTTTTTGAAAACGGAAAGCTTTTGTTTAAGGACAGGGAATATATTGCCCACAACTATTCGGGTGAGCTCGGGAGCATGTCTTCTCACTATGTTACAAGGGAAGAAAACGAAATGATATTCGGGCTCGGCGACAAAACGGGTGACGTCAACAAAAACAAGCGTTCCTTCCGCCTCGGCACCTCCGACGCAATGGGATTTGACGCACGTTTTTCGGATCCGCTTTATAAGCACATTCCGTTTTATATATGCCAAAATACTGTCGGTTCATACGGAATTTATTATGACACCTATTCCGACGGCGAATTTGATTTTGGACGCGAAATCAACAATTATTACAGTCCATTTAAGTCTTTTAAATGCGAAGATCCTGTGCTTTGCTATTATTGCTTTTTTGGCAGCATAAAAGAAATTTTAAAAAATTTTTCGGCGCTTATGGGGACTCACATGCTGCCGCCCGAATGGACACTTAAATATGCCGGCAGCACAATGGCATATACCGATGCGCCCGACACCGAAAAGCGTTTGCACGAATTTATCGAAAAATGCAAAGAATATCAAATTCAACCCGGCGGATTTTATTTGTCGTCAGGCTATACACAAATCGGCGAAAAACGCTACGTTTTCAATTGGAACCGTGACAAAATCCCGTCTCCAGAGATTTTAAGTTCTTTTTTCCGCGAAAACGGAATCGAATTTTTGCCGAATATAAAGCCGTGTTTTCTGACCGACCATCCCTTATATGAGAAAATCGCGGAAAACGGCTGGTTTTTGATGGATGCCGGCGGCTCACCCGCCGTATTTCCTTTTTGGGGGGGCATGGGAAGCTACCTTGATTTTACATGTCCCGACGCCGCTGCCTTCTGGACGGAATGCGTAAAGCGCGAGCTTGTGGACAGGGGATATCTTTCCACCTGGAACGACAATAACGAATATGACATAAGTTCGGATGACGTATATGCCTGCGGCTTCGGAAACAAAATAAAAGCAAAGCTCATAAAGCCGTTATTCTCCTATCTCATGACAAAAGCAAGCCTTGCCGCCGTGCCCGATGAATTACGAAAGAATGCCGTCTCACGATGCTTTATGACGGGCGCCTCACGGCTTGCGTCCACGTGGACCGGCGACAACCGCACAAGCTTTGACGATTTCCGTTACAACCACAAAATGGCGATGACCTGTGCCCTCAGCGGAATATACAATTTTGGCCAGGATATCGGCGGATTTGCGGGAGAAAAGCCGTCGGAAGAGCTGTTTCTGCGCTGGATTCAATACGGAATATTTACGCCGCGCTTTGTGCTCCACTCGTGGAACACGGACGGCTCGTCAAATATGCCCTGGCTTTATCCGGGACTTAAGGACACCGTCATGAAGCTCTTTAAATTCCGCGAGCATTTTATTCCCTATCTTTATGACAGCATAAAAAAGAGCATCCTTACACACTTGCCCGTGATTTACCCTGTTTTCCTAAATTACCCGTGGTATCCCGTCGAGAGCGATTCATTCTTTTTTGGCGACAGCATACTTGTGACGCCCGTATTTGACGAAGGAAAAACTTGCGTTACAACCTGTCTTCCCATTACAAACGGCGGATGGTACACGGCAAAAGCTGCGGTTCACCCACAAAACAACCGCAAAGAGCATAAAGAAACCGATATAATCACCGTAACAGAATCATATACCGTACTTGACGAACCGGTTTATTATATAAAGGGCGGCTCAATAATTCATTATGCCGATCAATATGTGATATATCCGCTTGAAAAGGGTGAATTTACGGAAGAATTTATTATTGATGACGGCATATCAAAGCTTGACCTAAAAAATACAAAAAAAATCACATTTCATGTGAAATGTGACGAAAACCAAATTGACATATCTATTGTAAACAAGGACAATATGCCGCTTCTTCCCGTTTATGCGCATGACCGGTACAATAGAGAAATAAACTTACATTCGTAAGAGGCACATTCCTTTATGCACAAAACAGCAATGAGGTCAAAATAACCTTTTGACCTCATCATCGCCGCCTTACTTAAGCTCATATGTTTTTATAGTATTTCCGTCAAGATCCTTCCACACAAACGATTTTTCATCGTAAATCATATATCCGTGGTGGGAATTTTCTTTGGGGATGGACACGGAGCCCGGATTCATATAAACATAATTTTCGTGAATCTCGCATGCCGGCACATGAGTGTGACCGGTAAGCAAAATATCTCCTGCCACAAGCGGCGGGAGTTTTTTTTCGTTAAAAAGATGTCCGTGTGTCGCAAAAATAATATTTTTACCCATCGAAACAATCGCATAATCAGCCATTACGGGAAATTCAAGCACCATTTGGTCGACTTCCGCCTCGCAATTTCCCCTGACACACATTATGTCATTCCTGCGCTCATTTAAAAGCGAAATCACACCCTTGGGATTGTGACCGTCGGGGAGGTTGTTGCGCGGTCCGTGATAAAGAAGGTCGCCGAGAAGGAGCATCCTGTCGGCCTCTTCCGCATCATAGCACTCAAGCATCTTTTTACAATAAAATTCGGAACCGTGAATATCCGATGCAATAAATAACTTCATATAATTTACCCCCAGATCAAATTTTAGAACATTATATACAAACGCGTGGTTACAGGCAAGGCTAAAACGCCCATGTGCGTGTTTTAATTGCTTACATATATACATGTTTTAATTGCCATATATATGCAGGTTTTTTACGAAATAAAAATTCCTCAAATTAATAATGTTGAGGTCAAAAATTATCTGACCTCAACATCAATAAAACAAAGGAGAAAATGATTGTTTTTTATAATTTCATACGCGCAACTGCCGTCTTAAGGTTGTCTGTGCTTATCTTGACGCTGTCCATGTTGCCCGAAACGTTTGCCGAAAGCTTAACCATATCGTTGGTGTTGGACGCGATTTCCGTAACATTTACGGCGCCTTCGTTGCTTGCTTCCGCAATGCCGTCAACGGCAGATGCCATGACCTCCATAGCCTCGGAAAGCTTGCCTGTTTCTTCGGAAATTGCATTAACCATCTTTTTGATGTCTTCGGCATCATTATAATATTGACGGCTCAAATCCACCATTCCGTTATAGTCTTCCTTGATATCGGTTTCGATAAACTTAACCGTTTCTTCGGAGTTGGACGCAAGTCCGTTAACAGCATCTATAACATTCTTTGTAACTTCCTGAATTACTTCGACCGTCTTCTTTGTATTTTCGGCAAGAGCCCTGATTTCGTCTGCAACCACGGCAAATCCGCGTCCCGCTTCACCCGCACGGGCTGCCTCTATGGAGGCATTAAGCGCAAGGAGGTTAGTCTTTGAAGAAATCGAAAGAATTGCGTCCGAAAGCTCGGAAATCTTGTTTACTTCCTTGGAGTTTTCGATGGCTTCCTTCAATCTTTCACCGATAACCGCAGTCTGCTCTTCTATCTTTGTCTGTGACTTAAGGGCATTTTCTCTTAAGCCACCCGCACGGACATTGATATCCTGTGCCATCTTTAACCCGTCCTTTGTTGCGTCGTCAATCTCGCCAATAGACTTGTTGACAGTATCAACATTTTCACGAATCATTGCCGCGCTTGCGGATGTCTCTTCCATGCCTGCGGCACAGTCTTCGGTAAGCGAGTTGACCTTATTTACACCGGAATTGAGAGTTGCAAGATTTCCGACCGCTCCGTTAATGTTTGCATTAACATCATCTGTTTCTTTTTTGATATCCGACAAAAGCTCCTGTACAAGCCCATGCATCTTGTCGAGCGAACGCGCAAGAACGCCCGTCTCATCGGTTCTCTTTTTAACCTTTTCGTCAACAGACTTTGTAAAATCCGCATTTCCGTAATTATCAAGCACTGCAACACATGCGGCAAGAGGCTTTGTAATGCTTCTTGCAACAAGAAATGCAATCGGGACAATTACAATTCCGCACGAAATCGCAAAGAACAAAATTACATTTACAACGGTATTCTGAGCCTGCGTGAAATTCTTTTCGGTCATAAAAAGTATTGCAATAAACTCACCGTTATTTACAAACGAGCCCACAAAAGACTGTCCGCTATTTGTAAATGAAACCTGTCCGCTTTCTGCCGCAGCTGCTTTTTCATACATTGCACCATACTGTCCGCCGATAGACTTTAAATTTACAACGGTGCCGTCGGCATCGCCCATTCCCGCAATTGCATTTCCGTCTGTATCAAGAAATAATGCATTGTATCCCGTACCATCGATGCTTTCAAGAAGAGCATCAGAAAATGTTGACACATTTATCGAAAAATTGATTGCTCCGAGGAATTCACCGTTTTCGTCGGTTACGGCATAAGCAATAACATAAATTGCCGTCTGATCCATGGGCGAAACGCTGTATGTGACATATGAGCCGTTGTTAAGGCAACCAACAAACCATTCCTGCTCGGTTGCGCCGCCTTCGTCGGGCTTTTCGGGAACTCCGGTCATGTCGCCTTCCATGCCTTCCATTCCTTCCATGCCTTCCATGCCTTCACCCATCACAAAGCCTTCGGCGCCTTCCATGCCTTCAAAGCCTTCTCCGCCACCCTGAGGTTCGCCGAACATGCCGTTCTTGGCCATTATAAGAACGTTTTCATAAAAGCCTTCCTCCTGCATGTTCTTGATTGAAGTGAGGTATGTGTTTATGTCTGCGGCAGCCTCTGCATCATAAGAGCCCGTTTCCGCATAAATCTTAAGATTTTCGACAATATAAGGATCGACAACAAGAGCTTTTACAAGAGCCTCCTGTTCGGAAATGATGTCATTCATCTCGGTAAGCTTTTCGGACGCTATTTGCTCAAGACTGCTGTAATTGGTGGATTCAAATTTCATCTTTACGGCTTCGGATACAACCATTCCCACAATTACAAGCGGTAAAAGAGTACATATGGCCGAAAGCAAAATAATCTTTGCAAATATACCGAACTTAACTTCCTTTGCCTGACGCTTCATTTGTTTTTGCTCGGTTTCAAATTCATCTTTTCTTTTTTCAAGTTCCTGCCTGGTCTCATTTCGGCGCTTATCTATATCGGCTTTAAATTTTTCTTCCGACTCCTTGCGTCGCTGTTCCATTTCGGCACGCTTCTTTGCAGCTTCTGCTCTCATTTTTGCTGCATATTCCATGCCCTTATTTGTGTTTGAAGGTTTGTTTTCCGGTGCCATCTGACTTCCTCCTTGATGTTTGAACTCACATAAAACTATCATTTATTCGTTAATTTTGTGTCATTATACAACCTAAAAAAATTCATTTCAACGAAACTCAAAATACTTATTTTTTTGTTTATAAAAAATACATAAATTTTAACATATGAGGCGGGAATTAAAGAAAATGTGGCATCAGGAGCGACGGGAAAGCGTGCAAAAGCGACGGGGAAGGTGTGAGCGACAAGGAAGGGGCGGAGCAACGAGCAAGGGGCGGAGCGACGAGAAAGGCGCGGAGCAACGAGAAAGGGGCGAAGCAACGAGCAAGGGGCGAAGCAACGAGCAAGGGGCGGAGCAAGGGGTCTGGCAAGGGGTCGAGCAACGAGCAAGGGCGGAGC
>CAVJHK010000039.1:0-13627 GCA_963649295.1 Lachnospiraceae bacterium
GATTTGCTCTGATAAAATCCCGGTAAAGTGACGCAATATGCCGGTCAAAGCTTGTATATCCGTGCTCCGAAAAACCGTCAAATATCGTGCTTACGTATTCGGTAAAGGCAAGCCCCCCGGACCCCGTTCCCATTACGGTATATTCATAAGCCGCCCGCCCAAAAAAAGCGACCGGTGTGTCAGATTTTAGCGGCAAAAAGCCGTTGTAGTTGCGGAGCAAAACACACGAATCTGCCGCAGCCTGCCTACATAACGCTTTAAATTTTTGTTTGTTTTCGGGTGTCATAAAAACCTCCGGTTTTAAAAAAAATCATACATAAGTTCAAATCATCAAAATTCCGCTTATACAGAATTTTGTGTCATATGCAGAGCCTTTTGAACTCTGTGTCATATGCAGGGCCTTTTGAACTCTGTGTCATATGCAGTGCCTTTTGAACTCTGTGTCATATGCAGTGCCTTTTGAACCATGTATCATTTTATCATATTTTTTGCCATCATCAACATTTGAGTTAACTTGAGTTTTACTTTTATTGACATATTGAATTTTTTTGGTGATTTTATATAATAATATTAATTTTACCCGGCAGGAGAAGCATATGTCCGATAACAAATCAAAGACAAAAAATATACAAAATATAAACAATATATCAGGTGAGCCCGCCGCCCAAAAGCGCCTTGTTCTCATAAATGATTTTACGGGATTTGGGAGATGTGCCTTGACGGTATCGCTTCCCATAGTTTCCGCTTTTGGAATACAGGGTGTGCCCGTGCCGACAGCCGTACTTTCAAATCACCTCGGATTTAAGTCGTATTTTTATGAGGATTTTTCGGACAGGCTACACACATATCTTGATAGCCTTAATGCACTTTCATTTTCTTTTGACGGAATATATACGGGGTATCTGGGGAATCATAAAAACGCTGAAACAGTAATCAAATTTATAAATAATACCAAACATACCGAAAACACAATCGAATCCGTAAACAAAATCACATACGCGGGAAATACAATCGATTCCGTAAACAAAATCACACACGCGGGGAATACAATCGATTTCGCAAACAAAATCACACACGCGGCGAACAAAATCAAATCCGAGACTAACCGGGGGCATGCGGAACCCCAAGTTGCGGTACCCAACCTAAATCCCCCTCTCATCATAACAGACCCCGTTATGGGGGACAACGGGCGCCCATATTCAACACATACGGATGAATTGCTTGACGGCATCACACGGCTTGTGAGAATTTCTGATATTATAATACCCAATCTTACAGAAGCCTGTATGCTGACAGGGACAGAATATTCGGAGGATTTGGGTGACGACGCATTATACAAAATCGCGGATAAATTAATGTCACTTATGATAAAAAATTCGGGCACCAAAGACCCCCGTGCCTGTTTGACTTACTCAAAATCAGATAGCAAGCATCTTGTTTACGGAAATCATGTTAACACAGCTTCCACTCGCTCGCGTCCCAAACGGCTCGTAATCACCGGGATGCCGTACAAGGATTCGATCGGGAATCTGGTTTATGAAGAAAATAATATCCCACAGATATTCAAATCAAAAATCACCGGATCCCCTCGTCCGGGAACCGGTGATATATTTGCTTCGGTATTGTCGTCATGCTTGCTCATGGAGCGGGATTTTGCGGCGTCGGTATGCGATGCCGCGGATTTTGTGGCTGAATGCATCGGTGAATCCGAGCGCCTAAATATTCCGCCGTTATACGGTGTATGTTTTGAGAGGATATTAAGTAAGCTTTTTTAGCTTAAATAAACCCCTTCATCCCCGTAAAAATTTATTCTTCAGCTATTCTCTTATTTACCACAATTCCGAGCCCGAGTATCGTATAAAATACAGGGCCCGTCGACACCATCGACGAGTTTGAGACGCCTGCCATGAGAAACAAAAGAACACCTGCCATAAGTCCGAGTCCGAGATAAAAAATCCCGGACTTTTTTTGTTTCATAAAATAGAGCTTGATCGAATCGACAAAGTACTTTATATAAAATGCCACAAAAAGCACCAAAGCCACAAAGCCCTCGCATATCCAGGTCTGGAAATAATAGGAATGCGCGGTAAGGAACAAAACCTGCCAGTTGCCGTCATTCAGGCGGTCGGCATAGTCGATGCCGGAGCCGTATACTGCCATCGGAAAATTGTCGGGGCCGGCGCCGAGCAGCATATAATTCACAAGCTGAGGCATTGTGATTCCCCAGATATAACCGCGGTTTGAAATAAGCGCGCCGTAGCCCGTAAGCGCATTCGGCCGCACAAAGCTCTCGACATAATAGTTGCTCGGCGCAACAAGGAGATAGTCGCCTGTCGATGTATAAAGACAAAAAGCCACCGTATAGTCCGGGAATGCAATTCCCATCAAAAGATTGGTCTCTGAATCAAAATCAAATCTAATCGGAAGCTCTTCGCCGCTTAAGAGCGTAATTGTGCCCGTATAGTCGGATGAAACGGATGTGGTTAGGCTTTCGCCGTTTTCTGTCACCTCAAGCGTAAATCCGACTACCAAATATTCAAGATAGATATTTAATTCGTTTCCCTTGTATTTTAATTTGATCGAATCGCCCGTCGTGTCGATTTCGGTAAGGTCATAGGACTTACGTGTAAGACCGAGCGCGGATTTGAAGCTGTTCAGATATGACCACTTGGTTGTGATTCCCGTAATTACTCCCGCAAGGATAATTATAATCCCGGCGGCACAAAGCATTTTTTTGTATTTTTTTAGGACATTAAAACGGAAAATGAGACATACAAGCACAACAAAAGCAAGAAACACCATAGACGCATCCGACTTTGTCCCGATAAGGAAAACAAGCAGCAATATACAATCCGCACCTGCAAAAATACGGACGGATTTTTTGAAATCCGACAATATAACCGCAAAGCATACAAGGAACATCATTGCGGCATAGACACCCGCATAGTTTGAGTTGCCGAAGGTGGAATTTACGGAGCTTGCTTCCTTTGACAAGGTATATCCAAGCTCCCTTGCATAAGGTGACACAAGGATACCTGTAAGAAAATCAAGCGACAATAAATTAATTCCAAAGATCTGGAATATTCCGATCACGGAGGCTGCGGCACTGCCCACAAGAAAAGCACGGACAACTGCCAGTATATCCTTATCGGACTTTATATTTAGATAAATAAAAAGAGGTAAAAGCGCATATCCTATAACAACAAGCATAGGCTCTGTCTGTTCGGGAGCACCGTTAAGTGCCGCCGTACGATTAATTGCAAATATGGTCGAAAGCACGGTAAAAATAATTGTGGCAAGTATCAGCCAAAATTTTTTGAGGATTTTTGTACGTTCGTCAGACCTGATTGTGATGAAGCTAAGAATAATGCTCAAAAGCATATAGACCGTAATAACCGAAAAAACCTGCATCTTAAATTCTATGGCAGTGTCCGCATAATACTCTTCCGCATAAAACCAGGGATACTCAAGATAAAGCGACTCTGTGTGGACATAGCAATAGGTAAGTAACGGCATAATCGCCGCAACAAAAAGTATTATGAGTCTGTTAAACGAAAAATCGATTTTTTTGATGGCATTAAGCATTTTTTTGTAAACCTCGGGTTTGTTGTTATGTATGATAAATTCAGTAAATTCGGTACATTCAGTAATTTCAGTGAAAAGAGGAGAGGTGAACCTCTCCTCTTTAATTTTAAGCTGTCCGGTTAATTAATCAGTAAACCGTGAAAACCAAAACATCTTCTATCTGTCTGTAGGTTGTATAAGTGCCGTCAGATTCCCTGTATTTATAATCATATGTAATATCAAAATAATAGCTGTCACGCGCCGTGCCCGTCAAGTCAATCGTAACCGTGCCTCCGTTACGCGTGGAATTAAGCTGTCTGGTTATAGTTCCTGCCCCCGACGATGGCTTAAAGAGAAGCTTGTTGTTTTCTGCCGACTTGATTATATAATCCTCGCCGTATTGATCCTTGAACGTAAAGGTGGCAGAAGCCTTGCAGCTTTCCGACGACTGTGCGGCGCTAAACGAATATTCCTCAAAATCTATTGAAGACAGGCGCGGAGACTCGGTAACCTTGATCGCAATCTGACCTATAATCTGTGCGTTGGACGTAAGAACGGTCTTGCCGGTTTCGAGAAGCCAGATGTTGACCGTAATGTCACCCTCGTCATAGGCGGTAAGCTTGCCGTCACGTGTGAGCGAAGCTATGTTTGAGCCTCCGTCAAGCTCATAATAAAAACGATATGTTGACGCAAGCCTTTTTATATCGGATGAGTTATTGTAGGCATTGTAGTTGCCGGAATATTTGTTGCCGTCACTTGCTTCAAAATAGAACAAAACGTATTGTGTGGTGGTGGCAGGCATTTTGCCTGTCCATGAGTCACTGTCGGTCCAGACGATGTCGTCGCCCGTCTTTGAAGTAACGACAATGCCTTTTACGACATCACCGAGCTCGGGATAAACATATTCCTCCGGAATAACCGTGCAGGTGTTTGAGGTGATAGGGGATAGTGTCTTTTCGGTCGGAGTGAATGTGGCGGACATCTCAATCTGCTGACTAAGTCCGGTAAACCGCACAACGCCCGTTTCGGCATTTGTAAGTGTCCCTGTGCCGGAAAGCTTTGAAAATTTAACCTTGCCCGTGACACCTTGGGCAAGTGTTATTTTATTACTGTCACGCGTATAGCCGATTATGATTCTGTTGGAATCATAAAGGACAAATTCAGGTGCCGAGTCACAATAGCCGAGCGACCTGGTGCCCGTGATGTCACGTCCGCCCTTTGATGACATATAGGCGCCGCCATAGGTTAAGTCACATGCAGAGACTTCTGTATTCCAGCTCACGGTAATCATCTCGCCCGCATCATCAAGGCCTTCTGCCTTAAAAAGATAGTTCTGATTGTTTTGGTATGTTCCGTCTATGTTAATTTGTGTATTGTTTTCTGAGTCAATCGAAGCTTTGACCGAAAGATTCGATGTATATGTTCCAAAGGAATAAATCCTTATTCGCTGAACCGTTATACCTTTTTTGAGCGCGGCTTTTGCCTCTTCGCTCGTGGGATAATTGATCACCACCCTGTCAAAGCCGGTCTGGTAAATTCCGGTTATTTTGTCTTCGTTAACCGTAACCGTGACAGAGCCCTCATAGCTTGTCTTGGTTTTTGAAACGGTAACCGTCATGCTGATGGTGGCTGTGCCGGGACCAACTGCCATGATCTCACCGTTTTTGGATACGGACACAACGCCCGAATCTGATGTCTTCCAAAAAACGGACTTATAGTCCACCTTGTAGCGATAACCCGTAGCCCCATAAAAATTGAGGTCATGTGTGTCTCCCACGTTCATTTCGTAGGAAGAGACAACATTATCTTTTGATTCTCCGATCGAGACACGTCCGCGTGCGGCATGTGCATCAATCGCCGGGCTAAAAAACACCACCGCAAAAAAAACAGAAATATATAAAATTATCTTTGATTTTATTTTCATGTGAAATTCTCCGCCCTTTTAAAAACGGGAGAGGCGAAGCCCCTCCCGCATAAAACACTAAGTGCTTTTTTTTTAATTATTGATAAATACCGCCTGTTACAAATTTGGCATTTACATCATAAGTACCTTCGTATATGAGCTTTGTGTTTTCAAAAGTAATCTTATAATCAATGTACTTGATGTAGATTGTCTTACCGTCAGCGCCTACAACAGCTTCGTAGTTGGTGATGGCGAGAGTAGCACCGGAAATATTCTTTATAACATTTTTGATTGTACCGACTTCCGTATCGATTGCCTTGCCGTCGTTGTTAGCATCAAACCAAGCATAGAAGGAATTAAAGATAGCACTTACAGCAGCATCCTTGGCCGTCGTAGCGTCGCCATAACCACTCTTATAGTCACCCGAATCTTTAGTCCAAGCAGCTTGAGTCTTGCCGTTGCTATCCAAATCAGATACAACCTTCTCGTTGTTGATCTTAAGCTTGTACTGCTGGATGTTTGTGAGACCCTTGATGCCGCTTTCTACGGTAAATTCGGTATCTGCAATCCATACAAGTGAAGTATCGGATGTGTTAACATTATAAAGTGTAGCAGTATATGTGCCGTCAAGCATCTGGGTTGAAAGAGCTGCTGCTTTCTCTTCCTTATCACCATTTTCATTCAATGTGTCAAATGTGTAAACCTTTGCATATGTACCCTGGGCTTCGCCGACCAACTTGTAATCAGCTCCCACACCGTTAAAGAGCTCGTTAACGTATGTGAACGAAGGACAACGGTTTAAATCATGTGTCTTTGCACAGTCTTTGCCGTCAACTGTTACGCAAGCGCCTGTTGATGAATCAGGTGTAGTATCGTGGTCAGAGTAAGTCTTAGCTGCAAGAACTGCAGCATTTGCAGTAGTTGATGCAACAAGAAGTTCTGCACCGCGTTCTTGTGCTTTTGTCCACAAATCGTTAAGTCCACCTGCTGCTTCAACACATGCAAACGGATTGAATGTAATTGTAACAGGTGTAGCACCCTTAAGCTGTGTACTAAGGTCTGATTCCTTGGCACCGATCTTGATCTGTGAGAGAATTTCGGTGGTACCTAAGAAGTAAACCTTGCCGGAAAGTGAAGTGTTGCCCTTGTTAACATCGGATAAGGTAGGATAAATTTGTTTTGCGACACCTTCTTGGTTAACTTTCTGATCAAGGCCTTGGGAAGAATCATTCATCTTTGATGCAACAAGAACCTTGCCGTCCTTATCAAGGATAACAATACTCTTAGCATCCTTTGCAAAAGGCTTACCATTGTAGGTATTAGCGGCAAGCTTAGCAATCGTCGCTTCAAGTGTCGCTGTGCTAAAGAAGAGAGTGCCCTTCTGATAAGCATCATATTCAGCGCCCTTGTTAAGGATCGTTTTAACATCATCTACATAGAAGAATTTGCGAAGGTCGTTCTGGTCATCGTAGAGGGTGATGAGTTTGCTATCAAGCAGTGATAATGCCTCATCTGTCGCTTTGTTCGAACTATAGACACTAGTGTCCTTGTCAAGCGGTTTGACACTTTCATCCATAGGTGTTTTCCCGTCTGTACCTAACTTCTCCATATAAGCGTTCTTGCCATTACTACTCTTAACTGTCGAAGCAACATAAAGGATCTTTGCCGCAGCAGCTTCACCAAGATTTGATGCTGTTTTGATTTCAGTTCCCTTTGTCTCAGAAACAGCAACTCCGCTGCCATCTGTAATGATGACAAAATTCTTGCCCTTTGTTGCTTCATATGCATTCTTGCCTTCAGTGCTTGCATACCAGGTCTTGAGTGCATCAAGGTCATTGTCTGCAATAACCGCAAAATCTACATATTCATAAGCAAGACCGTCAATCGTCTTTACAGCCTTGATCGTTGTGCCGACATTTGCTGCAGCATATTTGTCCCAGAGGGATTTGTTGTTTATACCGGTTGTCTTTGTGATGATTTCATATCCGATATTGTCGCTACTCTTATCGATCTTTGTAACATTAACCGAGAAATACTGTACCTCTTCGGGGTTCTTCTTGAGACGGATTATATAATCAAACGAACCGTCGGAAGTAGCTTCGCCCTTGTTGATATCCGCATATGTGATTGTGACTTTACCTTCAGCCGAGGTGTCGCCGATCTTAATTCCGTCAGTAGCAAGTGTAGTTCCGTTGTCGGTGACTCTCAAAACTTCAACTTCGGATTTAAATTTTTCACCGTACTGGTCAGTGATCTTATAAGTAAGTGTACCTGTCTTGTAATCGTCGATATTGTGTCCGACTGTGCCGTCGAAATAGGAATCGCTTGTAATTTCAAGATTTGTTGCCTTTGCGGATTCACGTACCTCGATTTCGAGAACACCATAAAGTGTATCCGTTGCGGTATTTGCCTGTTTTCCTGCCATCTCATAGAGGCAAACTGTTTCGATACCATCGGAAAGTGCGATAACCTTATTGCCGTTCAGTGAAATTACTTTGCTATCCTCAGTCTCAAGTGCCAAATAGAATTTCCTGTCGGAATTCAATACTTTAATTTCACCTGAAGCATTACTGTACGCGGAAACACTCGAGTTTGCGTTAGATGTAACCTTGTGCTCGGTGCCGTCCGGATCGATAACGGTAAAATAATAAGCAATATTGCCGGTATCTCCGACATTCAACGTACAATTATATACACCCTCATCGTATTTGACATTTTTGGGTGCCTTTTCTGTGGTGACAGTGATGGCTGTTACGAAGCCGCCGAGTGAAGGCTCAACATACTGTGTGGGATAGAATGTGCCGTCGGCATCAAGTGACTTTGTGCCACCTGCTGCGTCCTTCCAGGTGTAAGTAACTTTTACATAAGCCGAAGCGTTGACGCCCTTGAATGTAATCTTACCCTGTGAATCAACGGATGCCTGAACATTGGCGCTGTTGCTTCTTGTGTATGTGATCTTGCTGCCTGTCTTTGATGTGTCAACGGCAACACCTTCGACATCAAGAACCTTGACCGTAGGCTTTGCGATGGGATTCTTGATCGAGGTGCCGTAGATATCCTTGCCTGTGCCGATATAAACCGTACCGTAAGAAAGGTCAATTACAACGGGTTCGCCTACGGACATTGTAACATAGCTTGATTCTTTGCCTTCGATTTCGAATTTGTAAGTAACACCGTTTGAAAGCTGTGATACTGTAACAACGTTCTTGTTAACGCTCTGTGCAGCCGGAGCCTTGATTGTCATTTCGCCCTTGGATGTATTAACGGCTCTGTAGGTAGTAATCTTTGCTGCCTTTGCTGCCTCATTGTCGGCAAATGTGATCTCAACTGCGTTGTATGCAGTCTGCTTGATCTTGTAGCCGAGGTCCGTAGCGGGTGCGGGTGTAGCCGTAGCGGGTGCGGGAACGGTAACCTTCATGCTGCCGACATAATCGGTCTTTGTAGCGGAAACCGTGCACGCAACCGTGATTGTGGCTGTGCCGTAGTTGACTGCGGTAATCTTGCCGTTCTCGACGGAAACAATATTGGCATCCGATGATGTCCACTTCTTGCTTGCGCCGTCTGTCGCAAATTTGTAGCCTGTAGCACCGTCAAATTTGAGATCGGCTGTGTCGCCTTTTTCAAGAGTGTAATCTTTGCCGAGTGTGGCTTCTTTGTTGCCATCGACATAGATCTTCATGGTGCCGGCTGCCTTGACGCTGCCGGCGGGAATCATGGTAATAACCATTGCTGCCGCGAGCACCAAGGAAAGCTTCTTAAAGAAACTCTTCATTATTTCTTCCTCCTTAAAGAATAAATGATTGATAAGCCGATATCCGTCATATGTACGCATGTGTGCAAAAAAGCAGTGCCTCCATGCGTCCGGACTCTGGTCCGGCCTATCCTCCGTTCAAATCAAACGATGCAATACCGTAAAAGCATAACCCGCAAGTTTTATTCTTGAGGATGTCTGCAAAAAACGGCCGGAGCTTGCATTGTTCCGTTCAAACAGAATGTCTTGTGTCAGTTTAAGCGATATCGTGAGGATCGTGTATGGATGTGACACGTGTCGTAATCCTCATGTGAAATCCTCAAAAACAGACCTGTGAATATTTTAGTAATTAAATGTGTCATTTTTGTGTCACAAAATGAGAAATCCGCACAAATAACGGAATCACAGGCCTTATTTTTTTGCATAAAGGAATTTTTTTGCGGCATTTTCCATGTTGCACGGATCGCAGACGGTATTATGGCAAATCTGCGCGGATTTTAAGTCTTTAACCGCCGCGGGGACGGGGACATACGAAACGCGGTTCAAAATGTCCGTAAGCTCGAGGTCATCTGCCTCTGTGTATTCCATGCCCGTTATGCTCTTTAGTACGGCACGCGGGAATTTGTAGGGGCTTGCGGTGGATGCGATGAGTGTCTTTGTTGTATCACCCGTATCACGCGCATAATCCGCATATACGCTTGCGGCAACCGCGGTATGAGTGTCGATTGCGTAATTGTCATTTTTAAATACCTTATTAATTGTATCCGACACCTTTTCGTCATCCGCAAAGCCCTCCGAAAAATCGGAAAGGTTATCCCGCACGCTTTCCGGTACCGTATACCTGCCCTTTGTCTTAAGGTCATTCATAAGACGCGTCAGTTCATCGGAATTTTCACCGCAGGCATAAAAAAGCAGGCGCTCGAGATTAGACGAAACAAGGATGTCCATGGACGGCGAGGTCGTAAGATAAAAATCCCTGTTGCGGTCGTAGGTGCCCGTCTCAAAAAAGTCAAACAGCACTTTGTTGCGGTTTGAGGCACAGATAAGGCGGTTAACGGGAAGTCCCATTTTTTTGGCATACCAGGCGGCAAGGATGTTTCCGAAATTTCCCGTGGGGACCGTGATATTTATGGGCTCGTTTTCTGTAATCGCGCCCATATTAAGCATCCGCGAATATCCCCACACATAATAAACAATCTGCGGCACAAGGCGTCCGATATTGATTGAGTTGGCACTTGAAAGCACAAAGCCGTTTTCTTTTAATTCATCCGTAAATGATTTATCCGCAAACATCTGTTTTACGCGAGTCTGCGCATCGTCAAAGTTGCCGTTGATTGCGATTACCGAGGTATTTTCCCCTTTTTCCGTAACCATTTGGAGCTCCTGGATGCGTGAAACGCCCGCCTTTGGATAATAAACAATTATCTTTGTGCCGGGGACACAAGAAAACCCGGAAAGTGCAGCTTTGCCCGTGTCTCCGGACGTTGCGGTTAAAATTACCACATCTTCCTTTATGCCCTGTTTGCGCGCCGCGGTGGTAAGAAGGTGCGGAAGGATCGAAAGCGCCATATCCTTAAAGGCTATCGTTTTTCCGTGAAAAAGCTCGAGAAAATATGCGTTCATGGCAGGACGCACGGCACAAATCTCCGGAATATCAAATTTTTTGTCATAAGCCGCATCAATACATTTTTTTAGTTCGGATTCCGCAAAATCCGTAAAAAACATTTTCATCACTTCGTATGCGATTTCGCGGTAGGACATTTTGGTGAGGTCTTTCATGCTCATATTAAGCTGCGGGATCGATTCCGGCACAAAAAGTCCGCCGTCATCCGAAATCCCCTTTAGTATTGCTTCCGACGCCGTAATACGGAGCGCAGAATTTCTTGTGGATAAATATTTCATGATTTATTTTCCTTTCACTGTATTATAATTTCTGATTGTATCCGCCACTCTCACGCGGTTAAGTAAAGAAATATATTCTATGTCCGAAAGCGTGTCAATATAATTTGTCACAAAATTAATTCCGACGCCTCTTTCGTTTAAAATCATCGCCGCCTTGTTGTAGGCTATGGCGGCTTCTGTTTCGTCCTTATATCGCCCCACAATTATATCTCCGTTTATATGAATTCTGGTAACATAGGTTGTGATGCCGTTTTGGGTAATACTTGTCACTCCCCTGTAATTGTTGATGATTTTGATATTTGAATAGCGCATGTCATACGGATCTCCGTTTGCAAAGACGTAATCACGCCCCCGCACTTGAAAAGGCTTTATTCCGTAGCGCGACATAATATTAATCTGGCTTCCGTACTGCTCTGTAAAGATATGACCGCCGCGCATCTGAATAGCATGCCTTGAATAATAAAAAAGGTCGTCCGTATCAAACGTAAAGACCGTATCTGCCGAATAAAAATAAAGAAAATAAGATTTTTCGAGATAAATCGGATTTTTGATATATACTCCGCGGTCGCGGAAATTAATGAGCGTGACCGCTTTTGTAAAGGGAAGTACCGGGGGATTTTCATGGGATTTATATAAATCGATATACGAAAAAAGGGTCATATCGCCGTACAGAATTTTTTTGGCAAAAGCATAAGCAGAAGCTGCCATACTTTCCTGTTCAAAGGAGCCGAGACTGATATGACGCCCCTTGTAAGTCACAGATGCACGAAAAACCGTCATGCCTGCTTTATTTTTAATTTTAAAAATACCTTTTTCCATAAAATAATCTGTACCATAAAATCTGAGCGGCACCGTAAGCCGGGTTATGTTTTAGGCTGTCATCTTTCTTGACCGTATGTTGCCATACGGCTCCGATACAGGGTTCCCCCTGTATCACGCGACCTACCCGCAGGCACGGCGGGCAACCGTATCGCCTGCATGTTTGGTCTTGCTTCGGATGGGGTTTGCATTAGCCCCACATGTTACCACATGGGTGGTGGTCTCTTACACCGCCGTTTCAGCATCACCGGGAGGGGAAGCCCCGGCTGTTTGTTTTCTGTTGCACTTTCCTTCAGGTCACCCTGACCGGCCGTTAGCCGGCATCCTGCCCTGTGAAGCCCGGACTTTCCTCAGGATTGCTCCCGCGACCGCCCGTGCCGCTCAAAATGTTAAATTGTCCGATATGCTTATTTTCCCGTGAGGGAAATAACAGCCCCATGTCGGATCTCATGACAATGTTGCAAATCGCAGCAATATTATGATTTGTAAAGCCGTTGTTTGTAACAATGCTGTCGGAATCAGTGTTTTTTTTGCATTTATACCGGGAAGCAGCTCCCGCCGATAAATTCACGAAGAACGGAATTGCGCGGTACTGTGTCACAGGGCGCCGGGAGAAAGAAGTCAAGAAACTTTAAAAGTCTCTTTGCTTCCGGATACTCGGGGCTGTCTTCGGGGACGCAAAAAAGCACCGGCTCCGCATAGGTCTTTAGCTCGGGAAGCTCATATATGAGTGCCGAATTGAAAAACACATCCGCACTCTCCTGGAACGGGAAAATGTTTTCTTCTTCGCCTCTTCTAACCGACGGCCACATGGAAATCGTTTTTTCGGCGGATGCACCGCGTGTGCGGGCATCACGCACAATTCGCCTGATCAGCCGCGCATCCGTTGTGGGAATGCGGTTGTGCTCGTCGATATTAAGCTGGGTAAGCGCAGAAATATAAATCTTAAATTTACTTTCCTTGGGGAGCGAAGCGGAAAGCTCATCATTAAGCCCGTGTATCCCTTCTATAACAAGGATATCATCCGCCGCAAGGGTTTTGAAATTGCCCTTATATTCACGGTGCCCCGTCTTAAAATTGAACGACGGGATTTCGACGGTTTTGCCCGTAAGCAAATCCGTCATATCACGGTTGAAGCCCTCTACGTCAATTGCTTCAAGGCACTCAAAATTGTAATTACCGAAAGCGTCACGCGGTGTGTCTTCACGATTTTTGAAATAATCGTCAACACCTATCGGATGGGGATTGAGCCCAAGAGTCTTAAGCTCCACCGAAAGCCTGTGGGAAAAAGTGGTTTTGCCCGACGACGAAGGCCCCGCAATCATAACAAATTTTACTCCGGGGCGCGACTTTATCCGGGCGGCGATGTCCGCAATCTTTTTTTCCATGAAGGCTTCCTGGACAAGGATTATGTCATTTATACGGCCTTCACATATGGCATCGTTCATCCTGCCCACGGTCGTGATCCCCATGATCCCGCCCCAGTCGTCACT
The DNA here is from genome assembly GCA_963649295.1 of Lachnospiraceae bacterium. GTDB lineage: Bacteria > Bacillota > Clostridia > Lachnospirales > Lachnospiraceae > RGIG3528. The sequence goes on from CAVJHK010000039.1 coordinate 13,433, forward strand.
CTCCTTAAGTGCATTAAAGAGCTTTTCGCGATTACAAAATTCCGGTATCCTGTCGGGCGCAGAGCGTTCCGGCGCTATAAGCATAAGCCCTTTTTCGTAAGGGATAATGTCAAAATGTTCCAAAATCCCCGTCGAAACCGGCATATAGCCGTAAAAATAGTCAATGCAGCCGTCCAAATCATAGACATTGCAAGT
>CAVJHK010000039.1:13637-16995 GCA_963649295.1 Lachnospiraceae bacterium
ATAGTCTTCGTAATCCTCAAGCGAAAAAATATTAACCTTTGAAGAACGGCGGTATTTGAAAAGCCTTTCCTTGTCAGGCATATTGTGGGACAAGAAAATTCTGCGCGCGTCCAGGGTATTTACGGAACGCTTCATAATCGGAATGTCGCGCTTTATAAGCTTTGACATTTCGGATTTTATATCGGTGATCGTTTGGGGGGTTATGTCATAATCGATAAGCTCCGTATAAAGCCCCGTGCCAACCTTATGCATAATCCTCACGTTTTTGCCGCCAAGCCCCGTTGTATGGTTGATCGCTTTTAGGAGCACAAGCACAAGCCCGCGTGTATAAGTTTTGTTTCCTATGTCTGTGGAGGTGTCAAGAAAATCTATTTTGTCTCCGTCGTGCGGCTTCTTAAAAAGCTCCTTTAGGGTGCCGTTTACGGATGCCAGGATTATGGGATAATCGTAAGCGCCCGCAAAGTCTGCGGCAATATCGGATAAAACGGTGCCTGCGGGATATTCGTATTCCTTATTTAAGACGGTTAATTTCATATTGTATTTCCTTTATTTTATTTTGAAGAATTATATCCGGAGATAAATCGTCAGAGCTTTCAGCCGAATTTTTACTTGTATATTCATTTGGGGCTTTGCTTGAAATTTTGGCCAAAGTTTCGCACGGATTTTTGCACGGATTTTTGCACGGATTTTTGCACGGATTTTTGCTCCGATATTTTGCCCTTACTTTTTTATAACTTTCCGAATATGCCCTGAGTGCGCCCAGGTACCGTGCTTTTTCCCGTGTCAAATATTGAAGATAAAGACCCTCGGGTATAGCAGGGAGCATATAACGGGAAGTATACGGTACCGCAGGGGGAATATGCGCCCCCGCTGCCATATCGTTATTATCCGCATTATCTGCATTACCGGTGTTATCCGTACGGAAAGTGTCAGCAGGTTCCTCCGCATAATGCACAAGATAGCCAAAATAAAATTTGTCTGCTTCCTTGCATATTACCTTTTTTGAAATTTTAAAGTTGTGTGACCTAAGCCATATTTCAAATTCCGGTATCTCCGACTGCGGTGACAGGATAAGCTCTTTTGCGGATGCCACGATATCAAAGGAGCGCTCCAGAATCCTCATTATAAGCCGTCCGCCCATTCCGGAAATCAGGATGCTTTCGGTTTCACCGGGCACAAATTTTTGCAGGCCGTCAGAAAGCCTGGTTTCTATTTTGTTGTCCAGATGATGACAGGCTATGTTCTTTTTTGCCGCCGCAAGCGGCCCAATACGCAAATCAGACGCAATTATGCGGTCGCAGACGTCATTTTCAACAAGCGCAATGTCTATCAGCGCATGGTCGCAGCCGATATCGGAAAGTGTGCGATATGAAACAAGAGACATGAGCATCGCAAATCTGTTATCCATATATAGTATCCTTTTTTTAATTTCAAGCGGATGAAGCCAAGCTTTCTCGTGCTTATGCGGCTTAAGCATTCATATCCCAAGCACTCATTTGTTTTATCAGTCAAGATAATCGCGGAGCTTCTTTGCCCTTGAGGGGTGGCGGAGCTTGCGAAGCGCCTTTGCCTCGATCTGGCGGATACGCTCACGTGTAACGTTGAATTCCTTGCCCACCTCTTCAAGCGTGCGCTGGCGGCCGTCATCAAGCCCGAATCGAAGGCGAAGCACCTTTTGTTCGCGGTCGGTGAGGGTCGCAAGGACTTCGTTTATTTGCTCTTTAAGGAGCGTGAATGCCGCCGCCTCCTGAGGTGTGGGCATGTGGTCGTCTTCTATGAAATCGCCGAGATGCGAGTCTTCCTCTTCGCCGATGGGAGTTTCGAGAGATACGGGCTCCTGTGAGATTTTTTGGATCTCACGCACACGTTCGACGGGGATTCCCATTTCATGCGCTATTTCCTCGGGGCTCGGCTCACGTCCGAGTTCCTGTAAGAGCTGGCGCTGAACACGGATGAGCTTGTTTATTGTTTCGACCATGTGGACGGGGATACGGATTGTGCGTGCCTGATCCGCAATCGCACGTGTGATTGCCTGACGAATCCACCAGGTTGCATAGGTCGAAAATTTGTAGCCCTTGCGGTAATCAAATTTTTCGACAGCCTTGATTAATCCCAAATTTCCCTCCTGGATTAAGTCAAGGAACTGCATGCCGCGTCCCACATAGCGCTTTGCGATAGAAACAACAAGACGCAAATTGGCTTCCGCAAGGCGTTTTTTTGCGGCGGTGTCGCCCTGTTCCATTCGCTTTGCAAGCACAAGCTCTTCTTCCGCTGTGAGGAGCGGAACCTTGCCTATTTCCTTTAAATAAAGGCGCACGGGATCTTCAAGCGAAACACCCTCGGGAATCGAAAGGTCGATCTTTGAAAGTTCTTCGATTTCGTCAAGTCCGCTGATTTCGGAATCGATATCGGCGCTTTCCAAGAGATCCTCTTCCTCTTCGCCCACCGTATTGTCGGAAATACGCAGAACATCTATCCCCGCATGGTCAAGCTCGTCATATACCTTTTCCGTCTTTTTTTCGTCAAGGTCAATATCCTTTAATATATCATTTATTTCATTGATCTCGAGCGTGTTCTTTTTTTTCTGACCGAGCGCAATGAGAGAGTCGATTTTGGACTTGAGCTGTACGCTTGCCTCATCTGTTTCAATCATCAAATCATCGATTTCGTCAATATTGGTCATATTTGCTCCTTTCAAGCATTTGGTTAAATACCTCTAAAACAATTTTTTTGTACGGTTTTTGAGACTTGCTTCCTCCCTTATAAGCTCGGTCATGCGGGCACCGTTGCCGTTTTTGACACATTCTGCCGTTTCTCTTTTTACGGATGCGATTTTTATTTGACGGACAATGTCTTCAACCGCCTTTTCGGCGTCAAGGGTCGTAAGTTCCCCGGGGATTTCCGTTTGAAAAATTTCGGCAACCGTTTCCTGTTCCTCTTTTTCGTAAAAGAGATTTAAAATATTTGATGCATTTATATTAACATTCTTTGTAAGTTCCGAATATACATATTCCGCAACCTTAACATATATGTCGGAAAAAAAGTCTTTTGGGCTTAGCACTCGCGAAACTTTTTTAAAAATTTCGGGATAATCGGAAATATATGTAAGAAGCAGCCGCTCCGCCTTAAGCAAGCCTTCGTCAGCGGGATTAAGGGTATTTTCTTCTTTTCGTCCATAGGACATGCCGCCATCGGAATTATAGGTGCGCTTATTCCTGTTCACATATTTGGGATTTTCGTTTTGTTCGCCTGTAAACGGATTTCCGTAATAATCGCCCTGTTCCCACAGGGCAGAATTATCCGGATTTTTGCCTGTTTTGCCCGCAACATCCACAAGCAGCGAATCAAATTTTTTGGG
>CAVJHK010000040.1:0-15939 GCA_963649295.1 Lachnospiraceae bacterium
GACATAATCTTGGATTTGCCACCTAAATAGTCCAAGAAAATGTCCGCACCTCCTTTTGTAATGTAATATTTGTAATGTGATATTTGTAATGTGATATATAGAAAAAAAATTGCGGGTAATAGACCCGCAATTTTTTTGCTTTTAATATACTTTTTAAATTTTTTTTTGAGTTCCCGTTAAGTTTTTTAAAGTAAATGCCGATATCATATACGGACGCATAAGGATGTGCGTTTTTCACATTAAATGTTTTTGATTTAAGCCAAGGAGGGCAAAATTATGATTATCGAAACTTCTAATGTATCTATGTCGTCAACTCATTCGTATTTTAAATACGAAAAAACGGAATCCGCATCTTTGACGGTAGAATCTTCCCGCGCAGCAACAATTGAACTTTCGGAAGAATCAAAAAATCTTGTAAACGAGCTCCGGGAAAAAAAAGAAGAACTGGCTCTTGAAGACAAGGAAGCCCAAAAAGAAAAAGATAAAAAAAACGAGGAAAATCTCAAAAAAACCTTAGAAGAACAGCTTAAGGCAAACAAAGCCTCAAAAAATCAGTTTGATATTCCGTCCGTTGAAGACAATCAGGTTAAAATGTTAAAGCGGATGCTGGAACTCATAAACAAAATCCGAAACGGAAAAGGAAATACTTATATTCCCTCAAATGATTTAAAAGACGCTTTTTCTTCCTTCAAAGAAAATTGTGCATCCGTAAATGATTCCTTACAGAATCTTGTAAGCACAATAAGCGGTATTACTCCGGAAAGTGTAAATTTCGGAACAGGAACTCATACCGTGTCACTTAAAAAATGGACCAAAATTACCGTTCAATCGTCATTTTCACTTGAAACCGAAAATACGGCATATACTTCAAGCGGATCGGTTACGACAAAAGACGGAAGAGAACTTACATTTAATCTTACAATGGAAATGTCAAGAAGTTTTACTGCGGAATACGGTTCATATATGGAAGAATCGTATACCATGGTGGATCCGCTTGTGATAAACTTAAGCGATAATGCGGGCAGTGTTACGGAAAAGACTTTTCTTTTTGATCTTGATGCGGACGGACAAGCGGAAAACGTGCATGAACTTGCACAGGGCTCGGGCTTCCTTGCACTTGACAAAAACAATGACGGAACGATAAATTCAGGAGCAGAGCTTTTCGGAGCGGCATCCGGCGACGGATTTAAGGATCTTTCAGAGTATGACGATGACCATAACGGCTGGATAGACGAAAACGATCAGATATTTAATAAGCTTAAAATATGGACAAAGGACGAAAATGACAATATGGTTTTGATTGATTTAAAGAAAGCCGATGTCGGTGCGATTTGCCTTCAGAACGCAAATACGGATTTTTCTTTAAAGTCGGATGAAAATAATAAAACCTTCGGACAAATAAAGAAAACGGGCGTATTTTTGAGAGAATCGACGGGAAGCGCGGGAACGGTGCAGCATATTGATCTTGCGGTATGATGACAGGCTTACCTGAATGTATAAGTGATAAGTTTCCACAAAAATATAATTTGGTATGTCCGGGGGCAAAATAAATTTGCCACTGTTTAAAATCGGTCGGAGTATAAGCGAGGACTGAGTTAAAAGCTTTGTGAGACTTGAAATACGAGAGGTTTAATATGGATGCTGTATACGAAAAAATGAGACAAGATGCGGATAAAATCGTAAAAGAAAGCATAAAAAGAGTCCTTCCGGATACAGCTGTCAAAAAAACTCTTTGCAATATTTTTTCGGATGCCGGAGAAAATATAAAAACCAAAAATATTTATCTTGCCGCAATAGGAAAAGCGGCATGGCAAATGGCATATACGGCATGCGATTTTTTTAAGGAAAAGGGTATTAAATTAAAACATGGAATAGTTGTCACAAAGTACGGACATATAAAGGGAAATATCGAAAATGTCGAATGCTTTGAAGGATCGCATCCGGTGCCGAATGAGGATTCTTTTAACGCATCGTTAAAGGTAATCAATATGGCACGTACTTTAACCGAAAACGATATTTTGATATTTTTGATTTCGGGCGGCGGAAGTGCATTGTTTGAATATCCGATGATTTCGGAAGAAGAATTATCAAAAATCACGTCCGTACTTTTAAAATCGGGCGCTGATATCAATGAAATAAATACGGTAAGAAAACACTTAAGTCTTGTTAAAGGCGGAAAATTTGCGGAAATTATTTATCCGGCAAAGGTTTATTCGTGTATTTTGAGTGATGTTTTGGGTGACAAAACCGATACGATAGCAAGCGGACCGACTTGTCCCGATACAACAACGTCCAAAGACGCACTCGACATAATAAAAAAGTACGATATCAAAATTTCGGAAGAGGGGCGCACAGCAATCATGACCGAAACCCCGAAAGCTCTTACAAATGCAACAAATTATGTATCGGGGAGCGTAAAGGAATTTTGCACCGCAGCAAAAGATATTTGTGAGAGCCTCGGATACAAAGCAGAAATACTTGACGATAACGTTACATGTATTGCGAGTGAGGCAGGAAAATTGCTTGCATATAAGGCAAAGGAATGTTTTGAAGGACACTTTAGAACCGACACGGCATTTATAATAGGCGGTGAAACCGTAGTGCATGTGACGGGCAAAGGAAAAGGCGGCAGAAATTCGGAGCTTGCGCTTTCGGCGGCAGAAACAATAAAGGACTTGCCGATTGCCATATTTTCCGTCGGCAGTGACGGAACAGACGGACCGACCGATGCGGCAGGCGGATATACGGATGGGGAAACATGCAATAAAGCCGCAAAATTAAATTTAAATATTCATGATTCGTTAAAAGACAACGATTCGTACAATCTTTTAAAACAGGTCGGAGGATTAATATTTACGGGACCTACCGGGACAAACGTAAATGATGTGAGCGTGGCGCTTGTAAAAATAAAAAATAATTATTGATGTGTTTTGCTATTGTACAAAAATGGAGTCTTAAGCATGATTTTGGTCACAATAAAAATCCCGGGTGTTTGCATGCACCCGGGGATTTTTTTGTTTTTATTTTTATCATGAAAACATAATACTTACCGCAATTAAGAGCTGTCCGGCATAATAAAGCGCAAGGTTTGCGATTCTGAGTGACTGACGCTTGGTCTTACAAAAAGTATTGAAAATAAGAATTATGTCGCTTGCCGTAAAAAATATTGCGCCGATTGCATAGAGCACGGTCATTACGGAAAATCCCGTAATCATGTTTCCGATTGAAATACACATCATAAGCTCGATAGCACCGATATAAACAACTCCAAAAATCCTGAATGCCGGTTTTACGGGCTCAATGTGCGTAAATATCTGCCATAAAGTAAATGCGGCAATTATTATTCCGATTATGACTGCATAAGCAAGCGTTGTCGATTTTGGTATGAGCGCGCAAAGATAAAGAATGTGTCCCGAAAGAAATACTAATATGCCGAAAAGGAAAATCTTCTGATCGATTTTTTTAAATATGTACCGCAAATTGAGTAAAACGTCTCCGAGTGCACCGAGAATAAGCCCGATTGCGACAAGGCCAGAAAATGACGGATCGGATGAAAAAAAACGGCATACAAAGCCGATTAAAACAAACATAAGTGATGCGCTGCCTTTTAGGATAACAGCGGGAACATACTTTTTTTGGTCTTCCTTTACAATGAATAAAGTCTCAAGCACCAAGCCCAAAATCATAAAAGAAACAATCAATAAAACAATTTGTACGGGAACAGACATTTTACACCTCCGTCAGAATCAGGGTTGAAAAAGAAAAGTTGATCAAACAACTTGATTATAAGTGAAAATTCGATTAAAAACAATGGGAATCGAAAATTGTTTGACAAGAGAAAGGAGGTGCACGGATTCGAAGATGTATATGTCTGCTGACATAAAGACTCAAATCCTGTGCGTGAGACTCGTATACAAGTCTTCACTCTTGTATTTATCCGAAAATGTGTTATGATTACTCTGTATGCAAAGATTTTTTGCATATGTTACAGACATAAATTCGGAGGAACCAAATGGATATTTTGAAACAACTTACGGATGAATTAAACGTAAGAAGAGAACAGGTTGAAGCAGCCGTAAAATTGATAGATGAAGGAAATACCATTCCGTTTATCGCACGTTATCGTAAAGAGGCAACGGGGGCGCTTAACGACGAAGTGCTTCGTAATCTTGACGAACGTTTGAAATATTTGCGTAATTTAGAAGAAAAGAAGGAACAGATTTTAAAGAGCATAGAGGAGCAGGGGAAACTGACGGATGAGATAAAGGCACAAATTTCCGAAGCTCAGAATATTGTTACGCTTGACGATATTTACAGGCCTTTCCGTCCTAAGCGCAGAACACGTGCGACAATTGCAGCGGAAAAGGGCCTCGCGCCGCTTGCCGATATTATTTATGCTGCGGATATTACGTCACCTGTAAGCGATTATGCGCGTGACTTTGTAAATCCCGAAAAGGAAGTTGCAAGTCCCGATGAAGCCATAAGCGGAGCACTTGACATAATCGCCGAAAAAATTTCGGATGATGCGGATTACCGCTCACATATCCGTGAACTTACCTTTGAATCGGGCATTGTTTCTTCATCCGCAAAGGAAGAAGAAGACAAGGATTCTGTTTATGAAATGTATTACAATTTTTCGGAAAAAATAAAAACAATTCCGGGACACAGAATTTTGGCACTCAACCGCGGCGAAAACGAAAAGATCCTTACCGTTAAAATCGATGCGCCAGAAGAGGAAATAATTTTATTCCTTCAAAAGAAGATAATCGTTAAAAATAACGAATATACAAATGAACTTCTTAAAAATGCGATTTCCGATGCATATACGCGTCTTATCGCTCCTTCAATCGAAAGAGAAATAAGGAATATGCTTACAGAAAAAGCGGAAGACGGCGCAATAAAGGTTTTCGGAGAAAATTTAAAGCAGCTACTTTTGCAGCCACCCATTGTCGGACAGACGGTTCTCGGCTGGGATCCCGGCTTCAGAACGGGATGCAAGCTTGCTGTTGTAGATATGACGGGAAAAGTGCTTGATACGGCAGTTGTGTTTGCAACAATTCCCGGTATGCACAAAATCGAAGAATCAAAGCAGATTGTAAAGCGCCTTATTTTAAAATATCATGTTACGCTTATTTCTGTCGGAAACGGAACAGCTTCAAGAGAATCGGAGCTTTTTATTGTCGATCTCTTAAAGGAAATGAATGTTCCCACAAAGTACGTAATCACAAGTGAGGCGGGGGCGTCTGTTTATTCCGCAAGCAAGCTCGCAACGGAAGAATTCCCCGATTACGACGTTGCACAGCGTTCGGCTGTTTCGATTGCGAGGAGATTGCAGGATCCTCTTGCGGAGCTTGTAAAAATCGAGCCGCAGGCAATAGGTGTCGGTCAATATCAGCATGACATGAACCAAAAGAAGCTTTCGGAAACACTTGCGGGAGTGGTTGAAGACTGCGTAAACAGAGTAGGTGTCGATTTAAATACGGCTTCCCCCGCACTTCTTGAATATGTTTCGGGGATATCGAAGGTTGTTGCCAAAAACATAGTTGCATACAGAGAAGCAAACGGTAAATTTGTGTCACGAAACGACCTTTTGAAGGTTGGAAAACTCGGGCCCAAGGCATTTGAACAATGCGCAGGCTTCTTGCGTATTATGGGAGGCATAAATCCGCTTGATCAAACGTCCGTGCATCCCGAGTCTTATGCCGCCGCGACAGCACTTTTGTCAAAGCTCGGATTTGAAGTAAACGATATAACAAAGCTTATGGCAGAGCAGCATGCGGCCGAAAAGAAAATGAAAGCGGATGCGGCGGCCGCAAAAAATGATGAAACAAAAAATAAGCTGCGTAAGCCCAAAAACGACACCCGTGAAATTAAGGTATCAAATTCGAATTCTGCTTTTGGTGCGGCCTTGTTAAGCGCAATGGCAAAGTCGCAAAAGCCGCTTATAGTAAAATCGGGCTCCGAAATCGAAAAAGTTAAGAAAAACGAAAACGGAAAAGATAAAGGAGCAGGTGTTATCACTCAAAACGATTTTGAAAATCTTTCTTCAATCAGCCGTATGGTTAAGGATAAGAAAAAGATGGCGGAAGAACTCGGAATCGGCGAAATGACACTGACCGATATCATAAAAGAACTTGAAAAGCCGGGTCGTGACCCCAGAGACGAAATGCCGCGTCCCATACTCAGAAGCGACGTTCTCGAAATGAAGGATCTGACGGAAGGCATGATTTTAAAGGGAACCGTCAGAAACGTTATCGACTTCGGTATATTTGTGGATATAGGCGTACATCAGGACGGGCTTGTTCATATTTCGCAAATAACAAACAAAAAATACATAAAGCATCCTCTTGAAGCGGTCAATGTCGGTGACATAGTTGACGTAAAGGTGTTGTCGTGCGATGTGCAAAAAAAGCGTATTTCGCTTTCGATGATAATTTGACCGGAGGTAAATATGGAAGAAAAAAGCATCAAATTTGACGTCAAAATGACGACAAAATATATGTTTGAATTTTTGTATGTGAATTCGTATTCGGGTTCGAGAGGAATAATAAATTACTGTTTCAGTCTTATTGCGATACTTGCGCTTATATTCGGCTACGGAGATTCCGTATACAGCATGGTTGCGCTTGTTGTGCTCGCACTTATGTTTACGGTAATTGACCCGTTTCTTCTTTTTGTAAAAGCAATGAGACAGGTGAGAGTTACTCAGGCCTTTAAAAACGCGATTACATATGAATTCAAAAAAGAAGGCTTTTTTGTGTCACAGGGCACGGAAATGCAAGAAGCACCCTGGGAAATGATTTTGCTCGCAAAGGAAACGATGGGAAGCATAATTTTGTTTACCGGAAACAATAATGCGATTATATTGCCAAAAAAATGCATAGGCGAAAATTTAAATGATTTTAAGGCATTGCTTCATGAAATGAGACCGGCGGAATCTGCAAAAATCAAAAAATAGAGGTTTGTATGGAACAGGTTACATATTCTTCGTATTCACCTGAGGATACATTAAAAATCGCATATGATATGGCATTAAAAATAACTCCCGGGACAATAATATGCCTTAACGGAGACTTAGGTGTCGGAAAAACCGTTTTTACGAAAGGCTTTGCGAGTGGCCTCGGAATAAAAGAACATGTTGTAAGTCCGACGTTTACGATTATGCAATCATATACGGACGGAAAAATGCCCTTATATCATTTTGACGTTTACAGAATAGACGATATAAGCGAAATGGACGAAATAGGATACGAAGACTGCTTTTTTGGTGACGGGGTGACTCTTGTGGAATGGTCCGAAAAAATAAAAGAACTGATTCCGGACAGCGCAATATCCGTCACAATAAAAAAAGACCTTGAAAAGGGCTTTGATTACAGAGATATCGAAATAAAAGAAGGCATAACAAAATGACAAACATACTTGCAATCGAATCGTCGGGGCTTGTGGCTTCGGTGGCATATGTAAACGAGGAAAAGATGATTGCCGAGTTTACACTCAATTTAAAGCTTACACATTCGGAAACGCTTCTTCCCCTCGTAGACGAGCTTGTAAAGCGCACAGGAATTGATTTAAAAGATATAAGTGCCATAGCCGTATCAAACGGCCCGGGAAGCTTTACGGGCTTAAGAATCGGTGCATCAACCGCAAAAGGTCTCGGATTTGCCTTAAATTGTCCTATTGTTCCCGTTCCCACAACGGAAACGATTGCGTCAAATATTTTCGGCTTTGACGGAAATATAGTGCCGCTCATGGACGCACGCAGAAACCAGGTATATACGGGAATTTACAGAAATTCCGAAAAAGGCTTTAAAGTGATTTGCAATCAGATGGCCGTGCCGATTGCGGATATTATCGATATTGTGAATAAGCAAAATGAAAAAACAATTTTTCTCGGTGACGGTGTAAGCGTATTTAAAGATACAATAGAAAAAAATGTGAAGGTTTTGCATCAATATGCGCCCGCAAACAATAATGTTCAGCGTGCGGGAAGCCTTGCCGTGCGTGCGCTGGAACTTTTTAGAGAGGGAAAGATTATTAAAGCCTCCGACCTTACGCCCGAATATTTACGGCTTTCGCAGGCGGAAAGAGAACGAAATGAAAATTCGTGATATGACAGAAAAAGATTTGACTGAAGTTTCAAAAATCGAAGCGGAAAGCTTTTCGGATGCATGGTCTATAGAAGCATTTTTTGAATCTCTTTTAAATCAAAATTGTCATATGTATGTTTCGGTATCCGATAATGACGACGAAATTTTGGGATATGTGTGTATATATTTTGCGGACGACGAGGGAGAAATAGCAAATGTTTGTATAAAGGAATCCGCACGCAGACAGGGAATCGGTTTTGAAATGCTGTCAAAAATGATTTTGAAGGAAAATATGTGCGGAATCACAAATTTTTATCTTGAAGTCAGAAAAAGCAACGAAGCCGCAAAATCACTTTACAAAAAACTCGGATTTATAGAAATCGGAACAAGAAAAGGCTTTTATGAAAATCCGAGGGAAGATGCCTCGGTAATGGAACTTTTAACGAATTCGGAGTAAAATAATGCTTGATATATGTTTGCTGGGAACAGGCGGAATGATGCCTCTTCCGAACAGGTGGCTTACCGCACTTATGTTACGATACAACGGTAAGGGAATTTTGATTGACTGCGGAGAGGGCACACAGGTTGCGATGCGTGAAGCGGGATGCAGTTTCCACGATGTTGACATCATGCTTTTTACGCATTTTCACGGAGATCACATAAGCGGGCTTCCGGGATTTTTATTGTCGATGGGGAATGCGGACAGGACTGAGCCTGTTATCATGATCGGACCGCCCGGGCTTATACGTGTTGTAAAAGCGCTCAGAATAATAGCACCTGAGCTTCCGTTTGAAGTAACACTTATCGAAATTACTGAAAAAACGGAAACTTTTGAATTTTTCGGATATACGATAAATGCCTTTAAGGTTAATCATAATGTAACATGTTACGGATATTCGGTTGAAGTAAAGAGAAAAGGAAGGTTTGATGCCCAAAAAGCAAAAAGCCTTGAGATACCTTTAAAATTTTGGAACCCTTTGCAAAAGGGAAATGTAATGGAGTATGAGGGCAGGGTGTTTACGCCCGACATGGTGATGGGACCGGACAGAAAGGGCTTAAAGGTTACATATTGCACAGACACGCGCCCAACCGCGGATATAGTGACATATGCCGCAAATTCCGATCTTTTTATATGTGAAGGAATGTACGGAGAACCCGAAAAAAAGGACGATGCCGTAAAGAAAAAGCATATGACTTTTTTGGAGGCGGCGAGGACCGCAAAAGACGCATGCGTAAACGAAATGTGGCTTACGCATTACAGTCCGTCAATGACGAGACCCAAAGAATACTTAGGACTCGCAAAAAAAATATTTGAAAATACGATTTGTGCACATGACGGTCAAAATAAGGTATTAAAATTTGAGGATGCGGAGGAAGAAAGTTGAAAAAGTATGTCGGAACGATAATCGGCGGTGTTGTGCTTGCGGCAATAGTTATATGGATTGTTTTTTATACGGTTAACAATAAAAGAAACAATTCTGTTTTTTCGACCGAAAATACCGCAAATACCGAGGCGGAAGCAATAATAAACAAGGATCTTACAAGATTTTATCCGTCAAGCGTCAAGGAAGTCGTAAAGCTCTATCAAAGGATAAACGTATGCCTTATGTCAAAAACATATACCGAAGAAGAATATTATAAGATAGTCGATCAAATGAGAATGCTTTTTGACGATGAGCTTCTCGCAATCAATCCTCTTGATACGTTTACGACAAATCTTTATGACGAAATTCTTATCTTTAAAAATGAAAAAAAGACAATGTCGCTTACAAATATTCAGCTTGACAGTCAGGTACGGTATTATACGAAAAACGGTAACGATTATGCTACGATTGTCGGTCTTTTTGTTGTGAAAAACAAAAAGAACATAGAAAAGACATACGAAAAATTTGTTTTAAGAGAAGATTCCGACGGAAATTGGAAGATACTCGGATGGGAAAAGTGCGATCCCGTTGAATTTGCGGATTAACCGGATAATTTATGGGCTGTCGCTTGATTTTTTAATCAAAAAAAGAAGGAAGAAAATGAAAGACATAAAAATACTTGCAATTGAGTCGTCCTGTGACGAAACCGCCGCGGCAGTCGTAAAAAACGGACGCGAGGCACTTTCGAATGTCATATATTCTCAAATCGATTTGCATACATTGTATGGCGGTGTTGTACCGGAAATCGCATCGAGAAAGCATATTGAAAAAATTAATATCGTTACAGAGCAGGCACTTATGGATGCAGGGGTTACGTTGGAACAACTTGACGCGATTGCGGTGACTTACGGACCCGGACTTGTTGGGCCGCTCCTTGTTGGAGTTTCGTTTGCAAAGGCGTGCGCATATGCGGCACATCTTCCTCTTGTCGGAGTGCATCACATAGAAGGGCATATTTCGGCAAATTTCCTGGAACATCCGGATTTAAAGCCTCCTTTTTTGTGTCTTATAGTGTCAGGCGGTCATACACATCTTGTCATAGTAAAGGATTACGGAGAATACGAAATCCTCGGCCGTACTCAGGATGATGCATGCGGAGAGGCTTATGACAAGGTTGCGCGTGCGATAGGGCTCGGTTATCCGGGCGGACCCAAAATCGATAAAATAGCAAAAATGGGAAATCCCGAGGCAATTATGTTTCCGAGAGCAAAGGTGAGTGACGCACCTTACGATTTCAGTTTTTCGGGTTTAAAGTCCGCTGTTCTGAATTATTTGAACGGGGCTGAAATGAAAAAAGAAACGATTAATCCCGCAGACGTTGCGGCAAGCTTTCAGGCTGCCGCCGTTCAGATGCTTACGGAAAGAACAATGCATGCCGCAAAGGAATACGGATTTAAGACAATCGCGATGGCGGGCGGGGTGGCATCAAATTCGGCTCTCAGGGCTGCTATGAGCGCGGAATGCAAAAAAAGAGGATATAATATGATTTATCCTTCTCCGATTTTTTGCACTGACAATGCCGCTATGATCGGAGCAGCCGCATATTATGAATTTATCAAAGGAAATATTTCGGGAACGGATTTGAATGCGATCCCGAATTTGAAGCTCGGAGAAAAAGGATGATTTCGGCAATTGTGCTTTCCTCAGGGAAAGGAAAAAGATTCGGCGGGGAAGTACCGAAACAATATACGATCATATGCGGTAAACCTGTTGTTGTATGGTCACTTGAAGCATTCCAAAAGAGTATTGTCGACAAAATAATTCTTGTTTGCGATGCGTTTGATATCGAATTTTGCAAAAAAGAAATAATAGATAAGTATAATATTACAAAGTGTACAAATATTGTTGCGGGCGGAAAAGAAAGATACAATTCCGTTTATGCGGGGCTTCTTGCGGCAAAAGATTTCGATTATTCAATGATACATGACGGAGCACGTCCTTTGATTGATGTTAATACAATTAATTATGCGGCCGAATATGTTAAAACCAAAGGCTCATGTGTTGTAGGAGTACCGTCAAGCGATACGATTCAGATTACGGACGCTGACGGGAATATTATAGATACGCCGATAAGAAAAAATACATGGACAGCGCAGACACCGCAATCGTTTAAAACGAGCCTTGCACTTAAAAGCTACGAAAAGGCAATAGGCGAAAACGATATGGGTATTACGGACGATGCGATGGTTGTTTTAAAATACGGCAACGGGCAGGTTATGATGATTCCCGGCAAAAAGGAAAATATAAAGCTTACGACAGCATCGGACCTCAAAATTATAGAGACGTATTTGAGGGAAAGGGCGGAAACACTGTAAATGCCGTAAAAACAGGGCTTTTTATGCGACTTTTTAAAAATAAAAATCTTCTTGACTTTGATTTGCCTCTGTGGTAAGATTCACAAGTACGTTTTGAGGACGTAATGGAGAGCTACCGAAGCGGCCATAACGGGGCGGTCTTGAAAACCGTTAGGGCGAAAGCCCACAGGGGTTCGAATCCCTTGCTCTCCGTTTCCGGATTTTTTCCGGGATTTTTAAATATTGATTAAGCTGTTTAGGCTTTTGGAGAAGTACCCAAGAGGCTGAAGGGACACCCCTGGAAAGGGTGCAGGTCGTGAGAAGCGGCGCGAGGGTTCAAATCCCTCCTTCTCCGTTAAAAAAAGTGCGGTTTTTGATAACCGCACTTTTTTTATTCATAAAAGATATCATGTATCAGATTTCGGGATTTTCGGAATATTCCTTTATTGCTTTTATTGTCTTGTCATATTCCGCATCAAGATTTTTGATCATTTCCGATATATCGCATGTGGGAGCACCGCCGCGCAGCGCTTCGGTGAGAATGCTTGAAACATTTGCAAGCCCCGTGAGACCGAGGTTCAAAGACGTGCCTTTAAGCGTATGCACGTTTCTGAAAGCAGTTTCGTAATCATTCTTTGAAATCGAATCGTGAAACTCGGCCCATTGTGTGTCCTTTAACATCATTATCAAAAATTTGCTTATTGAAGTTTCGCGCATAAGGCGGTTCAAAACTCCGTTATAATCGGCTTCGAGTAAGTCGTAGCATTCCTTTAATTTCATATGACCTCCTGATAAATATGGGTTTTCGCTAATTTTTTTTTGTTAAATATTCATCCGTATATATCTATCGGCATTTTTTTAAAAATTATTAGACCGCCTTATTGTTTAATAATTTTGTACATTCAAAAATTGCATCTTTTGCGCGTTTAAAGCAATCGAGTATTGCCGGCGAAAAAGAACCGCATTCGCCCGATACAATCATTGTATAAGCCGTTTCCGGAGGATAGGCGTCTTTATAAACACGTTTGCTGCTGAGAGCGTCAAACACGTCTGCAACCGATACGATTTGGGCACTTATGGGAATTTCTTCGCCTTTAAGCCCGTCGGGGTATCCCGAGCCGTCATAGCGCTCATGGTGCGAACGGCAAATTTCGTAGCAGGTTTTATAAAAAGGTGTTTCTTCCTGCTTAAAGTGATTTAAAATTTCGCAGCCGTAGATTGTATGCTTTTTTATTTCTTCGTATTCATCGTGAGTAAGAGCGCCCGACTTTGTGAGAATCCGGTCCGGAATCGCAATTTTTCCGAGATCGTGAAGCGCGGACGTAAGGGTGATTATTTCCGCATCTTCTTCGGTGAGCCCGTATTCCGGATGATAAATAAGCAGATAGGTCAGCATTATCTTTGTATAATTCTTTACTCTTTGAACGTGCTCGCCGGATTCTAAATCCCTGTATTCAACAACCGAGCTCAAAGCATTTACAAGAAAATCGTTTTGCTTTTGTAATTTTTCGTGGCTTTCGATCAATGCTTCTGACCGTTTTTTAAGTTCCTTCGCCATATTGTTTTTTTCTCTGTAAAGCTCGACGATGTTGTTTGTACGCTTTAAAACAACGCGTCTTGAATACGGCTTTGAAACGACATCGGATGCTCCGAGAAGATAAGCCTGGTCTTCAATGTCTTCGGTATAATTTGCAGTGACCAGAATAACGGGCACATGTCTTATGATTCCGGTTCGGTGCATTTCTTTTAAAACATCAAGTCCGGAGGTTTTAGGCATAACAATATCGAGCAAGACAACGGAAATTTTTCGACCGTATTCGTTAATAATCGAAAGAGTGTCGTCTCCGTTATCCGCTTCGATAATTTCGTAGTTGTTCTCGAACATCTCACGAAGCATGTATCTGTTTATTTCGGAATCGTCCGCAATCAATATGATGCCTTTTTGCATATGGGGCAACCTCAAAAAATAGTATTTTCAGAAATGTAGCCTTGCATCAACAGGGGATATTGATACAAGGCTATATTCTTGGGGTTATGAGGGGTTCTCTTATAAGCACTTTGTTTTTACGCCCTAATTATAGTTTTAAAAGTACAACAAAACACCAACCAAAGTCCAACAAACTTTAGTTTAACGGATTAACATAGAATAAATAAAATCTAAATAAAGGCTTGACAAATCGAATCCTCAAGTGTACAATCTCAATTACTTTAATGCTTTAAAGCGTAACGATTTAAAGCGTAACGCTTTAATGAACGAAAACACTTCGACAAAAATCAAAAAAAGTACCCGGAGGGAAAAATGGAAACGGTTATTTTAAGCTCAACATTACTTATTATATTTTTTGCGATAATGATTGCGGTCGGAATTTATACGAGAAAGAGTGCTGCGGGAGTTATGGGCTTTGTGCTCGGCGGACGTTCTGTGGGACCATGGCTTACCGCATTTGCGTTCGGAACTTCATATTTTTCGGCGGTTATATTTGTGGGATATGCAGGACAATTCGGATGGCTTTACGGTATGAGTGCAACGTGGGCAGGTCTCGGAAATGCGTTTATCGGCTCGCTTCTTGCATGGAATGTGCTTGGACGCCGCACAAGAATCATGACTCAGTCGCTTGACGCAAAAACTATGCCCGACTTTTTCGGTAAGCGTTACGAATCGAATGCTCTTAAAATTTTTGCTTCAATAATAGTATTTATTTTTCTTATCCCGTATACATCTTCATTGTATAACGGACTTTCAAGCCTTTTCGGACTTGTTTTTGATATACCTTACTGGGTTGTAATCACCGTTATGGCAGTGCTTACCGGAATTTATGTGATATTCGGCGGATATATGGCAACAGCCATAAACGATTTTATACAGGGAATTATAATGCTTTTCGGGATTGTTGTTGTTGTACTTGCCGTTGTCAAAGATAACGGCGGACTTTTGGAGGCTGCAAAGTCACTTTCCCAAATTCCTGCGGAAGGCTGGGAACAGGGGGCGTTTTCATCGTTTTTCGGACCCGACCCCTTGTCTCTTCTCTTTGTTGTAATTCTTACATCGCTCGGAACGTGGGGACTTCCTCAAATGGTCGGAAAGTTTTATGCGATTAAAAGTGAAAACGATATACACAAAGGTACCGTAATCTCAACACTGTTTGCGATAATAGTTGCGGGCGGATGTTATTTCCTCGGCGGATTCGGAAGACTTTATGCGGACAAAATCAAATACAGCATAAAAGGCACGCCGCTTTACGATTCGATTGTGCCGACGATGCTGTCGTCACTTAGCCCACTTATTATTGCGATTGTGATTGTACTTGTCCTTGCCGCGTCGATGTCAACGCTTTCTTCGCTTGTACTCACATCAAGCTCGACATTTACGCTTGATGTGATAAAACCTTTAAAAAAGAAGGAAATGAACGAAACAAAACAGGTATTCGTTATGAGAATATTCATAGTGTTTTTCATTGCGGTATCGGCAGCTCTTGCGATAATAAAGGATTCGTTTCCGGGACTCACCTTTATCGCACAGATGATGGGCGTGTCATGGGGCGCACTTGCGGGAGCTTTCCTTGCACCGTTCCTTTACGGACTGTATTTTAAAGGCGTTTCAAAGCTTTCGGTATATGTTTGCTTTGTTTGGGGATGTCTGATTGCAATTGTTCAATTTGTAATAACCGTATTCGGAATAGATATTTCGGGGGCGGGGGCAGTAATCGGGTTCATTTTTAAGTCGTCCATCAACTCGGGTGTTATTGCGATGCTCGGCTCGCTGGTGCTTGTTCCGATTGTAAGCCTGTTCACAAAGAAACAGGACAAAGATACCTTGGATAAAATGTTTATGTGCTTTGAAGAAAAGGTTAATGTAAAAAAGAAGCAATCATTGGAATAAGTCAAAATGTTTTGAAAATACACACAATTGTTAATTCAAAAAGCTTTAAAGCCTTGTTATACAAGGCTTTTTTAATTTTATACAATTTAAAAAAAAGTTAAAAAAGCTATTGACAAAAGTTTGTTTTGGGTTTAATATCTGTCTCACATCGAGCGGAGCAAAAGACATCTTGAGAGATGAAAAACTTTAATCCGAAAATAAAAAACTTAAAAAAAGTTGTTGACAAAGTTTTAAATCGGTGGTATCTTAACAAA
>CAVJHK010000041.1:0-2063 GCA_963649295.1 Lachnospiraceae bacterium
TATATATTCAGGACTTTCATACCACAAAACAGTCTCCGTATTCTGCATAGCTTCATAAACAGGCGACTTTGAAAACTCCAGGTATGCATCCTCAAACGGAAGCTTTTCCTTTTCAGCAATCAGGTCCACAACAGCCTTTATCTTTTCGTAAACATCAAGGGTGATATCCATCCCGTGGTAAATATATTTTTCACTCAACAATATACCTCCTCATAAAATTCAACGCTTCGACTGCTCTTTCTGTATGGAATGTTACCTGATCATTTACCCTCGCAAATTCAAGTCTTTTGATTGCTTCTTCTGCGGTATAGATTCCTGACATATATCTTGATACAGTCACTCGAGTATCATCGTTTGCAACCGGACCGATTAAGATATCAAAATCATGCCGGATGCCGCCATGGCTTCTGTTTTCTTTTATCATTTCAAGCCATTCGATGGTCAGTCCTTCAAATTTCTTCACTCTGAAATCATCAGGGATTTCCAACTCATACACATACACATAACCATGCTTGCTGCCATTGCGGAGCTTTTTGCTTCTGGCCCAGCTCTCCGCCTGAGCGGATATCGTGGTAGTATAAAAGCCTTTGCCAAAATCCCTATAATTGTCCGATTTACTGAGTTCAATCTTTTCAAACAGGCAATCTGTACCATGATATAAAGTCATCTTCATACACTTGCTCTCCCAATGATCTTCTCAACCATTGATACGCTATCCCTGATGTCAAGCATATGCAAAACATCATATTGTGATCTCAGAATGGATGCTATGTTATTTTTCTTAAATAGCCTCAAGACATCCGGCATCTTCATGCCGTGAAGAAAAGCATATTCTTCAGCAGTAGATACAATCATCAAATTTTCATCATCTGCCCTATCAAACATTACTCTTTCCTCCTTTTCTTCTTCGTACACTCTATCAGTCAAATAGAGTCAACTAAGAAACCATTTCTAAAAATTTCTCTTCCTCCGAGATGCTTTCTCAAATAAATCCAGTATATAATCCGGCCCTTCTTTCCACAAACCTGTTTCATAATCAAACAGTGCATTATAAACCGGTGTAGATGAAAACCGGGTCAATGCCTCGTTTATGGAAACAGAGTGTCGCTCGCTATATATCTCCAGCACACGCTGCATCAACATAATTGCGGCAGCGTTTTTTTGCTTTTCGCTTATCTCCCTATCCATTATAACCCACCTGCTCACATCTTGCAAATTTCAATGCACGTAGCGCATCTTCCGTTTTGAAGCAAAACTGGTCTTCCAAGCGATTTGGCAGTAATGCTTCTATCGTAATTTTATCAACCTGTGCATTACCAGGTTCTCCGTTCACTCCATCCATATAGGCCTGCAAAGTTGCTGCTGTTCTATCGTTCGCAATTTTCCCAACAATAACATTATATCCTGCTAGTCTTTGTATTTCATCTCTAAATAATGATTGGTCTCTGTTTCCGGCAACAAAATGCAACCATTCGATATTCGCTGAATCAAAGTAGTAGTCGCTCAGATTTTGTATGTCAGCTACCTCATACACATTAACAAATCCAAAATTCCGTTCATTGTCAATTTTGCCAAGCATTCTATTTCTTTTCACCGAAAGTCGAACGAAATTCTTTGCCTGCTCATAGGAGGACGTCAGATAAAATCCCCTGCCAAAGTCCTTACCGGCAATACATTCCGAAAGAACTATATTTTGTATCTCTGTATAGCTTCCATGATACAGAAGCATTCCTGATCTTAATTTTTCCATCCTGTAACTCCCCGGTTTTCCAAGATAGTCTCAAGGTCATTCAAAGCAAGCTGATATGACGATAAATGGAGTGAGTCATAGCATTCAGCAATATAATCAAAGAGGTTATTTTCATTAAACACCTTGGCTGTCATCGAAGGATTCATATTCCATTTTTCCTGTGCCATACGAAACAAATAGCATTTCATATGATTAATACTTCTGGATTCAGTCATATTTTTTCACTTTTCTCCTTCAAATTTACTATAATCACTGTCATTAATTTCCTTCGCATCCACATGCTTTTTGGCAGGTTACATTTTATAATCGATTA
>CAVJHK010000041.1:2931-15685 GCA_963649295.1 Lachnospiraceae bacterium
TCCGATAAATCCGTATCAACCAAAGCTTCATCCGCTATCACGGTATCACCTGTTATCGCAGTTTCACCCGCTATCACAGCTTCATCAGAGTTGTCATAAGTTGCTTCATTACGATTTTCCGATAAATTGTGCGCCCATACGGCACGCGAAAAATCTTCTGCCGGCTCCGTTGTGGGTTTCGTTGTCTGTTCCGCTGCCGGTTTCATTGCGGATTTCATTCCCGATTCCGGGCTAACATAAAATTCTTCTTGCAGCACTTGGTTATCGGTTGTATAAAAATCAAAATCTCTTTGGGCTTTCCTTTTATATTTAGCCCACAAAAATCCCCCAAAAGTACCTGATACAAAAATTACAACAATTATTAACCACACAAGGTGCCATATGCCGTTACCTTGTGTGCCCCCCCCCGATTGGCTTAAAGTGCCTTATTTTAGGCGTTTTGAGGGCACTGCGCACTGTCCCGAACACTTTCAAAAATCCCATCTTTCACCTTCTCATAGCTTTCCCTGTCCCCGACATCATAGCGCTTCCCCGTCATCTCCCAGGCATACATATTTGTTTTTCCTGACAGCCACGCCGCAAAGCTCCCGGGTGCATCATATCCGCACCCGTCATCCAAAGCCTCCTTTATCCGCTTTATATCCCCGTTCTTATAAATATAAAACGGCGGAACGGCCAAGTCTCCCTTTGGACACTTTGGTTTTTCTTCATAGGACGTAATTCTGTTATCGTTATCAATCGTGATAATTGCTGTTTTTTGTTGTTTTATGGGGTCATTTTCGGTATGGCACATAACGCATGAAGCGTTTTTGTTCACAGCAAATTCCACAAATCCCGCAAGACTGAAATCCGGCACATTGTCACCTGCCATCACCATTACATCATCGGTGATACTGAGCGTTTCAAGCGCAAGCAAGATATCCTTTACCGCCCCGAGGCGGGTTTCGTTTGTCACTGTGCCGTCATCCAAGACAGTGATTTTGTATGCGTTGGATTTTTTATTCTTCCAATCCGCAAAATGATTATAAAACTTGTGATTCGAAATAACAATAAATTCGTCGATTTTGGTATTTTGTGCCAAATCGTCGATAAGCAAATCTATAATTGTGCTTTTCCCCACGGGGAGCAGGGGCTTTGGAAAATTTTCCGTGAGCGGATAAAGCCGAGTGGCATATCCCGCTGCCAAAATAATACATTTCATATGTTTGTCCTGATTTATGATTAATGATATTTATGTTATGCCGTTTGCCGAATCACATAAGTGAAACGAATATTTCCCCTCAAGCCCCGGGAAGGCCTTTAAGTATTCCTGAGCCACATGCGCTTTTATTTCGTCCGTCTTGTCGGGGTCCACAAGCGCCATACAGCATCCCTTAAATCCCGCCCCCGAAAAGCGTCCGCCATAGATGCCGGGGGTTGAAGCCATTATTTCATATAATTTAATAAGCTCATCTGATCCGCACTCATAATTGTCGATCGATGACCTACCGCTTTCAAAGACAAGCGCGCCGTAATTTTCCAAGTCACCTTTTTGCCAGAGTTCGGCACCTTTTTCAGCTCTTTCAAATTCGGAATAATAATGCTTTGCGCGTCTGTACCACACTTTGGGGAGCCGGTCTTTGTATGCCCAAAAGACATCAAAAGGCACATCACGCAGTCTCGTATTTTCAAATGTATCATAGTCAATCCCGGCATATCCCATAAGAGCATAGGCTGCCGCCTTGCACTCGTCACGGCGGAGATTGTATTTGGAATTTTTGAGCGACCTCTCAAGCCCCGAAAAGAAAATCGCAATCTTAAAAGCCTTCATGTTTTCGCCCATGGGAATGAGTTCATAGGTGTCATCTTTTGTATCAAGGTAAAGCAAATGATTTTTCTTTGAAAGCACCTCGCAGCTCTGGTCGAGCTTGCCGCAGGAAACGCCCACATATTCATTCTCCGCTGCCTTTGCCATAAGAATCATTTCCATGGGCTCTGGGCAAATTTCGTTTACCTTGCAAAGCGCAGACAAAAAGCAAAGGATCACGGCAGCCGAAGAGGACAAGCCTCCTATCGGCAGGCTTCCCTCAATAATCCCCGACAATCCCACCTTTAAGCGATACCTCTCACCGAGCACCTTTGCGGCACCGCGCAAATGATCCGCCCAGTCGCCCTGCTTTTCGTCAGGCACGGCGCTTACAAAGAACTGGGCGCGTTTTGGGAAGTTGAGAGACTGCAATTCCACGACGCCGTTCTGCTTTGGGTGGTATGCCATGTGGATTCCCTTATTTATTGCAAGGCCGTTGATTTTACCGTATTGGTGGTCGATATGAGCCCCAAGCGGACTCACGCGATAAGGGCAAAATGCCACATCAAACGGCTCCTGATGATATAATTCCCTGTAGACTTCTACACATTTCATATATTTTTTCCTATTTTCTCAACAACATCCGCTTCAACGCATGTTTATGTCAGGCTTTGCTCCTCGCGTCTTGTATGCTATATTCTAACCTGCTTTGAAAAGTTGATACTATCCAAATCCGCGCAATTCCGCGCAAATCCGTGCAAATCTTATAATTTTAACCTTAGCTTTGCCCTCTGCCAAAGCCAAGCTTGTTGTCCTTCACTATCTCTTAAAAGCGGAAAATTTTATCGATCAAATTAAAAATCTTTATTTATAAAATACCGCATACCATTCGGCAAACTTACGTAATCCTGTCCTTAAATCAGTGCTCGGCTTGTAGCCAAAATCACGCTCAAGTGCGCTTGTGTCCGCATAGGTTACGGGCACGTCACCCGGCTGCATTGGAACAAGCTCCCTGTGTGCGGCAAAATCATAATCGGGCGGCAATACCTCTGCACGAACCAGTTCTTCGCTCAGGATCTGCACAAAGTCCAGGAGATTCTCAGGATTCTGATTACCGATATTGTAAACCGCATACGGCGGAATGGGTAAGCCGTCCTCTCCTGTCCTTTTATCAGGCGCGCCCTTCATCACACGGACAACACCTTCTACAATATCGTCAACATAGGTAAAGTCGCGCTTACAGTTGCCATAATTAAAAATCTTGATTTTTTCACCCTTCACAAGCTTATTTGTAAATCCAAAATAAGCCATATCCGGACGTCCGGCAGGGCCATAGACCGTAAAGAATCGCAATCCCGTGGAAGGGATATTGTAAAGCTTTGAATAAGCATGAGCCATAAGCTCATTGGATTTTTTGGTTGCGGCATAAAGCGAAACGGGATTGTCCACCTTGTCGTCCGTGCTGTAGGGGACCTTTTTGTTGGAGCCGTATACACTTGAAGAAGAAGCATAAACAAGGTGCTCCACTCCCTTATGCCCATTATCGTAAGAATATCTGCAGGCCTCAAGGATATTAAAAAAGCCCACAAGATTTGATTCTATATATGCATCGGGATTTGTGATTGAATAACGCACACCCGCCTGCGCCGCAAGGTTTACTACAATATCCGGCTTATATTTTTCAAATATATCCGTAATCAGCTGTTTGTCAGCAATATTGCCTTTTATGAAGGTGAATGTGGGATAAATCTTAAGCTCGTTCAGGCGGAATTCCTTGAGTGACACATCGTAATAGGAATTCATATTGTCGATACCGATAACGGTGGCAGTGGGAGCCTCATCATAAATCCTCTTAACAAGATTTGAGCCTATAAACCCTGCCGCGCCGGTAACAAGGATTGTTTTATTGTCCAATGTAAGTATATTCATTTTTGTTTTCCTATTCCCTTATCTCCATGAGATACCTTTTCACCGCATCCTGCCACGTGGGAAGGGGCTCAAATCCGTTATCCGTTAATTTTTGTTTATCGAGCCTGCTGTTAAAGGGTCGTTTTGCTTTGGTGAGTCCATATTCCGCCGTGGTCACGGGAAGAACCTTTGTATTTAATCCGTATTGACGGTATATTTCCGAGCAAAAATCATACCAGCTGATATATCCTGTTTTGCATCCCGCGTGCTCGTCCTCCACTTCGGAATTTGTGGCATGGTAGCAGCCGTATTTTTCGGTTTCCGCCATATCGATAAGAAGCCTTGCAAGGTCAAAGGTATATGTGGGAGTGCCTATTTGGTCGTTTACAACACGCACGGTGTCGTGGGTTTTGCCGACACTTAACATCGTTTTGATAAAATTTTTGCCGTTTAAGCCAAACACCCATGCGATTCTCACAATAAAATATTTGGTAAGGATCCCACTTACTGCAAGTTCGCCGTCTAATTTTGATTTGCCATATATATTTAGCGGCTTATAATTTTTGCAATCGGGTGTCCGGGGTACAGTCCCCTCACCGTCAAACACATAGTCCGTGCTTATATAAATCATCTTGCAGTCAAGTATTTTAGAGGCTTCTGCAATATTACGCGTGCCGTATGCATTAATCGCAAAAACTTTTGTTTTATTTTTTTCGTCCTCCGCAGCGTCAACCTGAGTCCAGGCGGCGCAATGTATTACGACATCAGGATTTACCTCTGTAATGACTTTTTTGACAGCATCCCTGTCGGTAATGTCAAGTGGCACATACTGTGCTTTTGTAACCGGAGAACCGTCATCCACACCGGTATATTCCCCATGAATATCGGAACCTACGCCCTCATATCCGCGCTTTAACAATTCATTCATTACGTCATGTCCAAGCTGACCGCCAACACCCGTTACAAAAAATTTCATTATTTTACTCTGCCCTATCTTACCGATATAATTCCCAAAATCACTCATCCGCAATCACTCTGCCAAAATCACTCAACTGCAATCACTCCGCCAAAATCACTCAACTGCAATCTCTCTGCAAAAATCACTCATCCGCAATCTCTCTGCCAAAATCACTCAACTGCACTCACTCCGCCGCAAATGCCAAATATTCTAAAATTTATCCTTGTTTTTCTTAAGCGAAACAGTTTCTTACCTGTCCCCGTACATCTTTTCGTAATAATTCCGATATTCTCCGTTAATGATATTTTCCCACCACTCACGATTTGTGAGATACCACTTTATGGTCTTTTTGATGCCGTCTTCAAATTTTGTTTCGGGCAACCACCCAAGTTCTGTATGAATCTTTGTCGGATCGATCGCATAGCGCATGTCATGCCCTTTGCGGTCACCGACATGGGTAATCAGGCTTTCGGATTTCCCAAGCTCCTTACAGATAATCTTTACAATTTCGATATTTTGCTTTTCGTTGTGACCGCCCACGTTGTAAACTTCGCCCACACGGCCTTTGTGAATTATAAGATCGATTGCCTTGCAGTGATCTTCCACATAGAGCCAGTCACGGACGTTACATCCCTCGCCGTATACGGGCATGAGCTTATCATTAAGGGCATTTGCAATCATCAGCGGAATCAGCTTTTCCGGAAAATGATAAGGACCATAATTATTTGAACAGCGTGAAATCGTAACAGGAAGCCCATATGTACGATGATAAGCAAGCACAAGCAAATCCGCCCCCGCCTTTGAGCTGCTGTAGGGCGAGCTTGTGTGAATGGGAGTTTCTTCCGTAAAAAAGAGGTCGGGGCGGTCGAGCGGCAGGTCACCGTATACTTCGTCCGTCGAAACCTGATGATAACGCTGTATACCATATTTGCGGCAGGCATCCATCAAAACGCCCGTGCCTATGATATTTGTTTGAAGAAAAATCCCGGGATCTTCGATTGAGCGGTCAACGTGAGACTCTGCCGCAAAATTGACCACAATGTCGGGATGCTCTTCGCCAAATAACTTGTCCACCGCCGCGCGGTCACAGATGTCGGCTTTTACGAAACGGAAATTGGGATTTTCCATGACACTCTCAAGCGTTGACAAATTGCCCGCGTATGTGAGCTTGTCAAGGCAAACTATCCTGTAATCCGGATATTTTTTTAACATATGAAAAATAAAATTACTGCCGATAAAACCCGCACCGCCGGTAACGATAATATTCATGAAAAAACTCCTTTGATATTCATTATTAAGATACTCTAAACAGACAATGTATCAACCAATACTTTCATTCAGCCACCTCAAACAATCCCGCAATTTGCTCATTGTCATGGTCAAAATCAAAATTATCGGCTATATATTTCTCCCCTTTAAACATTCCGATTTTTATACCACCGGAATTCTTTTTTTAACATATGCTATATTTTGCGGTTTCATATATTTGTCAATCATATCCAAAAGAAACGATTTCGTTCCGCAAGCCTATTTTGCCCCGTCATGCTTAAACACGCCAAACACCGTCTTAAGCAAAATCTTTAAGTCCTGCGTAAGGCTAAAGGTGGTAATATATTCAAGGTCAAGGCGCACCACCTCTTCAAAATCCGTGATGTTGCTGCGGCCGCTCACCTGCCACATGCCTGTGATGCCGGGACGCATGGTAAGACGCGCGCGGTGATGATAATCATATTTTTCCCATTCGTCCTCCGTCGGCGGGCGTGTGCCCACAAGGCTCATGTCGCCCTTTAGGACATTAAAAAACTGAGGAAATTCGTCAAGCGACGTGCGCCTGATAAACTGACCTATGCCGTTCTTCTCGCGGCCGTCGGCAAGCTTTTTGTATCCGATGAGGCGAGGATCCTTGTCCATCTTAAACATCATGCCGTCCTTGATATTATTTTGTTCCATTAGGGATTTTTTTAATTCTTCGGCATTCGGCACCATGCTGCGGAATTTGTAAAACGTGAATTTTTTGCCGTTGCGGCCGATGCGTGTCTGCCTGAATATAATGGGCCCGGGCGAGCTGATATAAATAATGGGTCCGATTATGATGCCGATAATTAATGTAAAAATACATCCGACCAAAGCGCCCAGGATATCCACCATGCGCTTAATTGCTGCCTGCCAGACACTTATCTTGACATAGCCCGTCGAAAGGACCATGAGCCCCGCAATTCTGCGGACAGCAATCTGTTTGCGCTCGATTTGGTCGATGTTTAAGACGTTGTGCACAACAACGTTCATGTCGGCGCAAACCCTAAAAAAATCCGCCTTCGGCGCGGGATACTCGGGCGCATAAATCAGCACATCGTCTACCCAGGCGTTTTTTAAATAATCTGCCGCCTCCTCCGCCCTGCAGATAACGGGAACACCCATGATTTCGCTTCCGTTATAATCCCCCGCAATGGCAATGCCGATAATGCTGTAAGCAAACAACGACTCATTCTTAATTCTGCTTATTATATCCTTTGCATGCTTTACGTCTGCCACGATAAAAAGCCTGGGAAGCTCAATTTTGCCGTTTTTGAGACGTTTTATGACAATTTTTTTCCATATGATTCTTTCAAAGAAAATGAGAATTATCGAAAAAATACATATATATGCAATAAAAAGTCGTGCCAGATTTCCCGCAAAATGAAACAGGAACGCCGCAACAATCGAAAGACCGGTCACGGACAGACACAACTTAAGTACGCTCATCGCTTCATCAAAAATTCCGCGCTTTAATATGTTTTTGTACATCGAAAATCTTGCTCCCACAAAGATTTGCATCCCGAGCACAATTATCAGATATCCGTTCAGATTTGTGTTGTTTGTGAGATTCTTAAAACTTCCGAATCTTGCAAAATAAGCCAAAAAAAAGGCTATCGTCGTGCATAAAAGATCATATAAAATAAAATCCAAATGCTTCAGATAGTTCCTGCTTTTGATACTGTATGATGCCATTTTTTGAGCCCCCCTCTCTCGGCTGTCCGTTTCGGGTAAAAAAAGTCCCTTGTGAAATCACAAGGGACTCATATTTTTGTTTTAATAATGCTCCCCGGATGCATTATTTGCAGGCGGTACCTTTTGTTTCCCTTTTGGGTACCACCCCCAACAATTCATGCGCCTTATGCCAACCCTATGTTAACGGCATATGCGTGACAATTTGTTATTATTTTTTAAGCTTCTTGATCTTGCCTGCGTTCCTGCTGCAATAGATTGCGCCTGCCGCTGCGATAACGGCTACAACCGCAAGCACGATGATAACGGGTGTTGCGTTGAAGCTTGACTGTGTGGCAACATCAAGTTCAACAACAGCTGCCGGGATCTTTGTAATAACGATAGGCGAAAAGCTTGTGAATTTGGCTGTTACCTTGCCGTCCTTGACGGATGTGGGATCGATAATTTCCCATTCGCCTGTTGCTTCAAGATAGTGGAGAATCTTAACCGTATCTCCCTTTGCAATTGCGGGAACTTCGAATTCAACCTCGGCATAACCCTTTTCTTCGATTTCCTTTGTAACGGACTCTGCCGGTGTAAAATCAAATGCCGCAAGAAGCTCGGGCTCTGCAGACTCGGCAAGAGGTGTGGAGTCATCGGAAAGTGTAAGTGTTCCGTCTTCGGAAACTGCAGAAACAAGCGATGCGTTCTGCTCTGCGGCCTGCTTTAAGATATCTGCCACAAGCGATCTGATTACATTGTTTGCTTCGGTAACAACTTCGACATTTAATTGTTCAACGGTGCCCACTTCTTCCTTCATGACAACAGCTTCCTTTAAGACAACTGCGTCCTCGGCCGTGGGACTCGGTGCTGCAAATGCGGGTGTGCATACGGTCATTAATGTAAGAACCGCTGCCGCAGCCATAGCGATACCCTTTTTCATATTCTATCCCTCCTGAAAATAAATGATCAGCTTCCTGATCTCGTGTACATAGTCTGAATAATTATATCATACAGGCTTTCTTTGTCAACATAAAATTCTTCAAATTTTTCGCCCTGCTTTAAATCTCCGTCGATTTTGAACATTCTTGATTCGTCAAAGCCGTAATTTATAAGCCTTTCGGCGATTTCGGAAAAAATCAAGTTGCTCACAATATAATCGGAAAGCATGTTATATATATCAACAGCCGCATCCGGGTCGCCGTTTACTTTTTGCTTTAATGCGTCATAAAGCGCAAGGGAATATTGCTCTTCCCGTTCAAGACGCATGCTTGCCGACCCAAAATCACCCGTATCGCGGTAGCGAAGATAAACATATGCTTCGTCGTCCGTAAGGCGCACCGTTTCGCCTTTTTTGAGATGGACGTTCATGCTGTCGTTATCGAGATCTTCAAGCACCGTCACGGTCACACCGCCCGCAACATGATTAAGAATCTTCATTCCGTCCATATTCATGGCGATATATCCCGCAATCGGAATGTCATAAAAAAGCGTGCTCACAGCTTGTGTCGTATTTTCGGCGCTTCCTCTCATTCCGTCGCCGTAGCCGTGCTGGAGGCAGATTTGCGCATTGAATGTCCCGTAATAATTTCCGTTTGCGTCGCAGAGCTTAATCGGAGTCATTGTATTACGATTAATCGGAATAACCGATACACATTTGTTTAAATCGTCGGTCACAAGCAAAAACATCGCATCCGACTGACCGCCCGACACATAATCCGCTGCCTTCTCAACCTTCCCGGACTTGTCGACACCCATGATCAGATAATTTTTTATATATTTATTGTAAACATATGTTTCGCCGTTATAGGTGATTTTGCCCTCGCTCCATTTGCCGGACGCCACAGATTTGTTTGCGGCACTCATCTCACTTGTGAGCCTGTTTGTCCTTTGGGCACGCGTAAAGCTCACCGTTCCGTTTTCGACGCTTCTTAGCACAAAAATCGCAAGCACGGCAAAAATACAAACAATCACACACGTTATCGCTATCACGGAAATCTGTTTTCTGCTCATATGCCGCCCGTCTTATCTTTACTTCTTTTTTGTTTTTTTTGCCTGCTTCTTGAGCTCACGGCTTAATTTCTTTTCCTGCTTTTTGGTTTGCTTTTCAGCTTTGTTTTTCTTGTGCTTACGCTTTAACCTTTTGAAAAATCCCTTAAGCCCGTCGTGACTCTTTTTTTCGTCTTCTTCCTTGCGTCCGTAATATTTTCCGTAATACCTTCCGTAATATCTGCCGTAATACGACCCGTAATGGGCGCCGCCCGACTTTACTTTGTTGAGCACAACGCCTAGTATTTTTCCGCCGGAGGCTTCGATCTGCTTTTTGGCGTCAAGGATCGCACGGCTTGATTCTGTATCCTGGGCAACAACCAGAATTGTGGCATCCACATGTCTCGCAACTATTGCGGCATCGATTGCGGCGCCCAGGGGTGCCGTGTCAACAAGAATATAATCGTAATGATTTCTTGCGTCCTCGATAAGCTTTTGAAAATATTTTTTTTCGAGAAGTTCGGTTGGGTTCGGAACCGACGGACCCGCAAACATAATATGCAATTTTGCTATATCAGTCGCATAAAGCGAATCCTCAAGCTTTTGCTGACCGGAAAGATAATGTGAAAGCCCGTATATTTCGGACTCATCCTCCGATTCGATTTGGAGACGTCCGAGAAGAACGGATTTGCGCATATCCGTATCAACGACAAGTATGCTCTTGCCCGATTCCGTAAGCGATCTCGCAAGCTTCATTGTGACGGATGACTTGCCCTCATCCGGAGCCATGCTCGTGATCATGATGACCTTTATGTCGTCTCCGCTGAACTGAATGTTGGTTTTTAGTGTACGGAGTGCCTCACGCATGCCGTAGCTGAATTTAAAAGGCGTTGTGTTGCCGATGTTTACTGTTTTCACTGCTTTTTCTCGCCGCCCTTTCTCTTTTTCTTCTTTTTGTTCTCTTCTTCCTCATCGCACGGAATCTGTGCAAGAAGCTTGAGTCCGAGCTTCTTTTCGACATCCTCGGATGTGCGAATCGTATCATTTATGAGATAGAACAAAATAACTATACCGCTTGCAAGGACGCCGCCGATCAGCGCACCGATTATCGTATTCTTTAGGGTGCTCGGGCTTACCTTTTCGCCGTCCGCATAGCCATAAGAAAGGATTGACGGAGCGTCCTGGTCCATTTTTTCGGCAATGAACGCAGATGCCACATCCGCAATCTCATCCGCAATCAGCTTTGCGCGGAGAGGATCCGCATCTGTAACCGTAATATAAAGGATTCGCGAGTTTGAAGGATTGGTAAGTTCGATTTTTTTCTTTAAAGTTGTATAGGTTTCGTCAAGTCTTAAGTTTGCTATTACCTGATCAAGCACCGGTCTGTCGACAACAACTATCAGATAGTCGTTTGTAAGCTGGGAGCTTAGCTGGATGTCCGCAAGGCTCGTGAGTGACGTGCTCTTTTGAAGAACAAAAAGCTCCGATGTCGCACTGTACTGCGGTGTCACAAAAAGCTTTGTGAACAAAAACGTCCCTATCCCCGCTATAAGAGCCGTGATTATGATGACGGCCGCATGCTTCATAAGAACAAAAAACAGCTCCAAAAGGTCTATTGTTTCTTCATCCGCCATGTTGTTTTCGTTTTGCATTACGTTTCCTTTCACGTTTTGGCATAAACATCAATTGTATTTTGACATAAACATCTGTTACGCCTTAACATAAGCATCCGTTATTTTTTTTGGGTTCTCTTTAAATAACAAATCCGCATATTCCGCGGAATATTTTTTTGAAACAAATTTGTAACATTCTCCCATGTGATTCGGGCGAAAATCGATTCCGTGAGCATCGCTTGCTACAAAATCGGCCAAATTGTGCTTCAGCATATTTCTCGAAGTCTTTTTCAAAATATTTTTTGATTCGCCTATCACGCTGTCGGCATTCACCTGAACGCGCGCGCCCAGGTCCTTGAGCTCCGTAAGCTTCCAAACATCGTCTTCAAAAACCTTGTAGCGCTCGGCATGCGCAATTATCGGAATAAAGCCGTTTGAAACAAGCTCCGATACATATTTTCTTATATATTCGAATTCCGTAAGATACGAAAATTCGCAAAGAACATATTTTGTGTCGCACATCGTATGAACACGGGCGGTTTTTATGTCATCCGTAATATCGCTGTTTACATGATATTCACATCCGAGGAACAGCATAATGCCGTTTTCCGCGGCTTTATTTTGGAGTTCCTTAAACCTTGCATCAATCAAATCAAGCGGATAATCAAACATATCGTGCCTAAAGTGCGGTGTCGCAATTATCGTATCGATCCCTTGTGCGGCCGCATCCTTAAACATTTCCGCGGATTCGGACAAATCCCTTGCGCCGTCGTCGACACCGTATATCACATGACAGTGAATATCATATAATCCGGACATATTACCTCCCGTTCTTTAATGTGATTCATTAAAAGGCAACTTTAAACATAACACAAACTTGGGACTTTAGCAACAGAAATTATTTTTGATACAGGTCTATGCCGATACAGGTACAAAGCCTCCACCCGCTTCCCTTAATTTTTGTGAGGGGCATTCACAGTCCGCTTGCCGGCTGTTCAATAAATATAGACAATATCCGCATAATCTTCGTCTTTTTTAAAGATATAATATCTGTATCCGTCAGCATACATTTGAATATCGTAGGTTACGTCAACCGTGCGCCAGTTTTCGTCGGGTATATAATAAATTTTGTTCCAGGCGTGGTAGCTAACGTTTTTTACCGTATATCCCGTAACAACCTTTGCGGGGATATCGATGCTTCTCAGCATTACGGCAAAAAGAGCCGAAAGGTCGTAGCAGATTCCCGTTTTTGTGGCATATGTGTCATCGACATCCGGCACATATGCCGTCTTATTGTCGTTGTTGACGATTGCCGCCTTGTCATAGTCATAGGAATAATTCGTGACAATATATTCATGAATCGCTTTTATACGGTTTTCGTCGGAATCGAGATCTTCGGTTAATTTTTGCGCCTTTTTGATCGCTTCGTTTGTTATATTCCAGTTTATTATGACACTTGATTTGAGAAAAGCGTCGTTTTCATCGGAAAGCGAAAGCGTAACGCTTGCCGATTCCACAACCGAATATTTGGTATCC
>CAVJHK010000042.1:0-15265 GCA_963649295.1 Lachnospiraceae bacterium
TGTACTGTAATTTTATTCTTTCTTTTTCTTATCGGAAAAATTGTTTATATTATCAATAAAGACACATATTCCAAATCGGCATTGTCGTTGCAAAGTTATATAAGCAGTGTTGTACCATACAAAAGGGGAAACATTCTGGACCGCAACGGACAGGTTCTTGCAACAAGTGAAAAAAACTACAATCTGATTCTTGATCCCAAAGTTATACTTTATTCCGAAAAATATATTGAGCCGACGATTTCGGCACTTGTAAATGTTTATGGTTTTGATGCTGAGGAAGCAAATGCTCTCATAAATAACAATTCCGACAGATCTTATGTTGTAATAAAAAAAGACTTAAGCTATGACGAAAAAAACATGCTTTCCGAATATATATCGGGTATGGGTGAAAACGGGAAGTATGTCAAAGGACTTTGGTTTGAAGAAAAATATGAGCGTGTTTATCCGTATAATGAACTTGCGTCACATGTTATCGGATTTACTTTGTCGGATGGTAACGGCACCTATGGTGTTGAACAATATTATAATGACTTCCTTAAAGGAACGGACGGGCAAACATACGGCTATTATGACAATGAATTAAATATTGTTGAAAATAAAAAGGAATCCGTGCCGGGAAACAATATTGTTTTGACGATTGATGTAAATGTTCAGCGTACGATTCAAAAATATGCCGAAGAATTTCTTGATGAACTCGGAGCCGAAAACATCGGGATTGTTGTTATGGATGCCGCAAACGGAGAGGTGCTCGGAATGCAGTCAAATTACAGCTACAATTTGAATTCACCGAGGGATTTGAGCTTTATTTATTCCGATTCCGAAATCGATAACATGTCCGACGAGGAAACAGTCAATTCGCTTTATGCAATGTGGCGTAATTTTTGCATAAGTGATGCATATGAGCCGGGATCGGTATATAAAATTTTTACGGTTGCGAGTGCACTTGAAGAAGCAAAAACAGATATAAACAGCACGTGGCTTTGCGACGGCGGAGAAGATTTTGAAGGCGATTTGAGGATTAAATGCTCAAATCTGTTCGGACACGGAAACATAACACTCACATAAAGTCTGATGGTATCGTGCAATGATGCCCTTATGCAAATTGCGGCTTTATGCGGCAGAAGTGATTTTTATAAGTATCAGAAGCTTTTTGGAATGGGAAGGGTTACCGGAATAGATTTGCCGGGAGAAGCTGCCGGACAGATTTTTAAAGAAAGTGAATTAAACGAAACGGAACTTGCCACAAGCTCTTTCGGACAGGGATTTACGGCAACAATGATTCAGCTTACTTCTGCCTTTTGCTCAGCCGTAAACGGGGGAACTTATTATGAGCCTCACGTCTTAAAAAAAATCACGACGGATTTGGGAACGGTTTTAAAGGAAAATAAGGCGAATGCAGTATCAAAGACCATGTCTGACGATACAAGCGGATATTTAAAAGAAGCTCTGATTATGACCGTAAAGGAAGGAACCGGACAAAAGGCAAAAATAAACGGATATATTGTGGGAGGCAAAACAGGTACAAGTCAGAAGCTTCCGAGAGACGAAGAAAAATATGTCGTGTCTTTTATGGGAAATATAGAAACGGATGACAGAAATATCGTAATGTATGTGGTAATAGACGAATGCCATAACTCGGAATATGCAACAAGGTGTGCAACGGCAATGAAAATATTTTCGGATGCGGCTTCCGAATTCCTGCCTTATCTCGGAATATATTCGGATGAAAATACAGATTACGAATTTAAATATATAGATCCCGAAAATGTCGGCGGAACAATTTATGATCCGGACAACGCCGGTGAGGTTTATAACGTTCTCACACGCTGAGGTAAAGGACTTGGATATGATAAACAGAATTCCGGAAACGGTTCCGGTTAAGGAAAGAAAAAAAAGAAGCACATATGACTACGGACTTTTGGTACTGACTCTTTTGTTTGTTGCACTCGGACTTATATTCATTTATTCGACGAGCGCTTATACAGCATCAAAAAAGTTTTCGAATCCGGAATTTTATTTCAGGCGTCAGAGCATATATGCCGTGCTTGGTATTGTCACAATGATTGTCGTTTCGATGATTGACTACAGATTTTATTATAAAAAATTCAAAATACTTTTTTTGAAAATTCGTCCGGTATATTTTCTTTATGCTTTAAGCCTTTTTTTGCTTGTGCTTGTTCTTGTTGTGGGAGAAGAAATATACGGGGCAAAAAGGTGGCTTGAAATTCCCAAAATAGGTTCGTTTCAGCCGTCCGAGCTTGCAAAAATATGTGTTATTTTGTTTACCGCGTTCATTGCATATGCAAATTCAAAAAGAATGAGTACGTTTAAAGGCTTTCTGATTGCGTTTGTTTATATAGGACCGTTAATTGTTTTGACCGCAAAGGAAGATTTAAGCACGGCGATAGTCATGGCGGGGATTTTTTTTATAATTTGCTTTGTGGCAAGCAAAAAAACATGGTATTTTGTTCTGACGGGATTATGTGCCGCGGGGGCGGTTGTTTTATATATTTTGTACGGTGAAGAATTCAGAAGTACACGTGTTACGGCATGGCTGAATGTGGATACGGACGCGGCGGCATATCAGATACGCAGAGGCCTTTATGCAATAGCATCGGGCGGCATTTTCGGAAAGGGACTCGGTGAAAGCACATTGAAGCTTGGATACGTTCCGGAAGCGCACAATGATATGATTTTTACGATAATATGCGAGGAACTCGGGCTATTTGGCGCCTGTGTCATAATCGGGCTTTATGTGCTTTTGCTTTACGGAATATATAAAGTAGGAAGAGAAGCGCGTGATATGTACGGAAGTTTCATTTGCGTAGGCGTTATGGCGCATATTTCATTGCAGGTTATAATAAATATCGCCGTTGTGACAAATACGATACCTGCGACCGGACTTGCGTTGCCTTTTATAAGCTACGGCGGAACTTCACTTGTTTTACTTTTGTGCGAAATGGGATTGGTTTTGGCAGTTTCAAAGTACAGCAAAGATGTCGAATAAAATTATTGAAAAATATAATATGAGGATAATATGCATAAATATTATTTTGTTTATGCTTATTGTTTTTTTGTCCGTAGGAATTGTTTTTTTTACAAAGCTTAAAAACATTCATATTGTCGGACTCACAAGATATGATACCGAAAGCTTTCTTGATATTCTGGGAGATGACGGATTAAATCAAAATACGCTTTTCTTTTTTGCAAAGAATACCGTGAATAAAAACAATTCGGTACCTTTTGTTGAAGACTACAAGGTGACTTTAATCGATCGCAATTCGGTCAGAATTGACGTATACGAAAGTGATATTGTTGCTTGTGTGGGCGTTATGGACAGCTTTTTCTTTTTTGATAAGGACGGAACGGTTATCGCAAGTGCGTCAGAAAAACCGAAAGGTGTCCCGTGTGTTACGGGCTTTGAGTTTGACGAAATAAGAATTTTTGAAAAATTAAAAATTCAAAAGGAATCGCTCTTCGGAACCGTTTCGGATATCGTAAAACTCTTGAATAAATACAGACTTACGATAAACGAAATAAATTTTGACGAGTTTTATTTTGTTACCCTATATACGGATAATCTTACGATCCCGATCGGAAAAAGAGACGAATACGATACAGTGATTGCTGGACTTTACAGCGTTTTTGATGAAGCCTCAAAGCGTGGCGGAACGCTTGATATGCGTTATTATTCCGATGAAAATTCGACGGTGATATTAAAATGACGCAAATGTTTTTTCTTTTCGGATTTTTTAAAAAAGGCTTGATTTATTGACTGTTTAATTTTATTATATCCAATAGGTTTATTTTTGTTTAAGGAGGGATTTCTCTTGCTTGAAATTACGAATGACAATGCTCAGTCATTGCCCAAAATTGTGGTTATAGGTGTAGGCGGCGCAGGAAACAATGCCGTAAACGGAATGATAGAAGACAACATGGAAGGAGTTACTTTTGTTTGTGTCAATACTGACAAGCAGCAACTTTCAAAATGCAAGGCCGAAAAGTGTGTTCAGATCGGCGAAAAGCTTACAAAAGGACTTGGATGCGGCGCAGATCCCGAAAAAGGAGAAAAGAGTGCCGAGGAGAGCAGAGAAGAAATAGCCGAGGTTGTGCGCGGTGCGGATATGGTATTTGTCACATGCGGAATGGGCGGAGGCACCGGAACCGGAGCATCGCCCGTAATTGCGCAAATCGCCAAAGAGATGGGGATACTGACCGTCGGCATAGTCACAAAACCGTTCAATCATGAAGCGGGAGTGCGCACGCGCAATGCAATAAACGGCATAGAAAAGCTTCGCCACAATGTGGATACGATTATAGTTATTCCAAACGATAAGATTTTGCAAATTGTTGACAAGAGGGCGTTGTTCAGTGATGCACTCAAAAAAGCCGATGAGGTTTTGAAACAGTCCGTTAATGCAATTACCAACCTTATAAACAGGACGGGTACGATTAATTTGGACTTTGCCGATATTGCGAAAGTAATGCGTGACAAGGGTGTAGCTCATATCGGAGTCGGCTACGGAGACGGAGAAGACAAGTGCATGGCGGCCGTTGAAAACGCACTTTCATCGCCTTTGCTTGAAACATCGATTAACGGAGCAAAGGATATAATCCTTAACTTCTGCGGTGAGGTTTATTTTATCGATGCAAACGAGGCTGCAAACAAGGTTCGTGAATATGTTGACGCCGATGCGAACGTTATACTCGGTATCATAGAAGATCCGGATATGAAGGATAAGGTTACGGCAACGATTATTGCAACCGGAATGGAAAGTGAAAAGGATTTTTCAAACGGACAAAAATTTGAAAATATCTTTTCAAAAGCGGGTATGATGCCGCAGATGATTCAGCCGTCCAAGATTAATGTTCAAAAGAACGCATTTCCGAACGGACGTCCTTCGTTTATCGGCCAAAAACCGTATACGGGATTGCAGGGAAACATGACGACATCTGCAGATAACAGAGCTGGCATGTCAAATCTCGGACATAATGAAGAAATAAAGAATGCTTCGTTCGGAAACACGGGAAAAACCGGTATCGCAGCCGACAAACCGGCAGATGCGGCAAAAATTTCACAGCCTGTTACACCGAAAACAAATATACGTCAGAATTTTACCACTCCGTCAAATGCACCGACCGCATCTGACAAAAAAGGAATAAATATTCCCGAATTTTTAAAGAAACAAAAATAAAAATTATTTTGCACCGGCGTTATCGTTCGGTGCTTTTTTGAGAAAAATGGGAGAAAAATCATGTATGAAATAATTGACGGTAAAAAAACAGCCGAGGCGGTTAAAGACAGAATAAAAAGAGAAACAGAAGTGCTTTCGGGTAAAGGCATAAGACCGTGTCTCGCGGTTATACTTGTGGGAAACGATCCCGCAAGTACCGTTTATGTTTCAAACAAAAAAAAGGCATGTGAATATGTCGGCTTTTTGTCGATATCGGTTGAAATGCCCGAAACAACCACAGAAAAAGAACTTCTTGATAAAATTGATGAATTGAACAGGGATGTTTCGGTTAACGGAATACTTGTTCAATTGCCTCTTCCCGCGCATATCGATGAAGACAAAGTAATTTCTGCAATTTCTCCCGAAAAAGATGTTGACGGATTTCATCCTGTAAATGTCGGAAATTTGCTTATCGGAAAGCCGGGATTTGTATCATGTACGCCTGCCGGGATAATTGAGCTCTTAAGGCACTACAATATTTCGGTTTGCGGAAAAAATTGTGTTGTGCTCGGACGCAGCAACATTGTGGGAAAACCGATGGCTGTGCTTATGCTTCGTGAAAATGCGACAGTTACGATATGTCACAGTAAAACCGAGAACTTAAAAGAAATTTGCAAAAGAGCCGATATATTGATTGTTGCAATCGGAAAGCCGAAAATGATAACAAGGGAGTATATAAAAGAGGGCATGGTTGTGATTGATGTCGGCATTCACAGACTCGAAAACAGGAAATTGTGCGGAGATGTCGATTTTGATGACGTGGCTTCACTGACATCATACATCACACCGGTACCGGGAGGAGTGGGTCCCATGACCATTGCGATGCTTATGAACAATTGTCTGATTGCCGCAAAAAATCAAAACGGAGTTAAGGATGAATAACATAATGTTTGTTTCGCTCGGATGTGACAAAAACAGTGTCGATTCCGAGTTTATGATAGGAACACTTACAAAACGCGGTTACAATATCGTAAATAATTTTGAAGAAGCGGATATTGCAATAATTAACACCTGCAGCTTTATAAGCGACGCAAAAGAAGAAAGCATAAATACGATTCTTGAGGCTGCTGAATATAAAAAGACCGGACGTCTAAAAAAAATTGTGGTTGCGGGATGTCTTGCGCAAAGGTATTTTAAAGAAATAAAAGAACAGATACCGGAAGCAGACATTTTAGTCGGAACTACAGCGGTAGATAAAATTGCGGACGCAATAGAAAATGATTCTGATGCGATAGAAGACATAAACAGGCTTCCGCTTCCCGGTGACGGTCGAGTATGCACAACCGGCGGATATTATGCTTATCTTAAAATTGCCGAAGGCTGCGATAAAAGATGTACATATTGTATAATTCCTTATGTCAGGGGACGTTACAGAAGCATACCGATTGAAAGGCTTGTTTCGGAAGCCGAGACACTTGCCTTAAACGGAGTCAGGGAATTGATAATCGTTGCGCAGGAAACCACACTTTACGGAACCGACATTTATGGCAAAAAGACATTGCCGGAGCTTATGCGGAGACTCGAAAATATTGACGGAATAAAGTGGATAAGGTTAATGTACTGTTATCCCGAAGAAATAGACGACGAATTTGTGAATATGTTTGTGATATCAAAGAAACTGCTTCATTACATAGATCTGCCGATTCAATCCGCTTCCGACGAAATATTAAGAAAAATGGGCAGAAGAACGGACAGTACAAAAATAAGAAATATCATAAACAAACTTAAAACATATGTTCCCGATATCTCGATCAGAACGTCGCTTATTGCGGGCTTTCCGGGAGAAACGGAAGAAGATCACCTTAAGACACTTGAATTTGTCAAGGAAATACAATTTGAACGCCTCGGATGTTTTACTTATTCAAAAGAAGAAAATACTTATGCGGCAAAATTAAAAAACCAAATTCCCGAACGCCTAAAGAAAAAAAGACGTAATGAAATAATGGAATTGCAGCAGAATATATCAAAAAAACTGAACCTTAAACGAATCGGCACCGAAATCGATGTCATGATAGAAGGAAAGCTTCCCGAAGACAATATATGGATAGGACGTTCTTATATGGATGCACCCGGCGTTGACGGATATGTTTTTGTTAGTTCCGAACAAGAATATATGTCCGGTGATATAATAAAAGTCAGAATCACGGATGCAAAAGAATATGATCTCATAGGTGACGCAATATGAAAGGAATCAATATGAATTTACCGAATAAGCTGACTCTGCTGAGAGTTTTTATGATACCGTTTTTTGTCTTTTTTGTTTATGCGGACTTTGTCCCTTATAATGATTATATAGCTCTTTTTATATATATTGCCGCATGTCTTACGGATCTTGCCGACGGGAAGATTGCCAGAAAATACAATCTTGTAACAACCTTCGGAAAATTTATGGATCCTCTTGCGGACAAGATTCTTGTTATAACGGCGCTTATATTGTTTGTGGAACAGGGAAGGATGAATGCGGTCGCACTTATAATTATTGTTGCGAGAGAATTTATTGTATCCGGTTTCAGACTTATAGCGTCGGATAAGGGAATTGTCATTGCCGCCGGAATTTGGGGGAAAATAAAAACTACGGTTCAGATGATCATGGCTATAGCGCTTCTTATTCACCTTGAATATACATGGTTTTATATCCTGGAACAGATTCTTATATGGGCATCCGTTGCACTTACCGTTATTTCGCTTGTGGATTATATCAAGAATAATGTAGATGTTTTGAAAGATTGATTGCAAAGATAATGAAAAAGTGCCTTATTTCTGACAAATTTGCCGATTATTATATATGCAGGAGCTTGTGCGGAGGCAGGAAAATAAAAATGAAAAGGAATAGGTGTATTTTTTCTTTAATATTCGGAATTTTGTTTACGGTGGTGCTTTCGGGATGTCTTTCCGTTGCCGAAAAAAATAACGAAAATCACATTGATAACGGCAACGGGAATATCGTTACACCCGTTGTTACGAACCAAATCGAAACACCGACACCTGCTC
Source organism: Lachnospiraceae bacterium (assembly GCA_963649295.1). Taxonomy (GTDB): domain Bacteria; phylum Bacillota; class Clostridia; order Lachnospirales; family Lachnospiraceae; genus RGIG3528. Next base: position 8,226 of record CAVJHK010000042.1, read on the forward strand.
CTGACTATAATCCCGATTCTTCTTCACATACGGACATACCAAAAATAAAAGAGGAAATAATTATATACAGTCTCAACTCCGGCACACTTGAAAAGGTAGCACTTACGATTAATATCGATAATTCCGATTTTGAACTTACGGATCTTTTAAAAAAGATTACGGCTGCCCTGGAGGATGAATCTTTTCTTGTTTCGGTTCGCACAGCTTATTTTGACAAAACAACGGCGATTGTGGATTTTACCGAGAACGGAGCACCGGGGAATGTTGCCTCGAATTATGAAGCAATAATTCTTGATTGTATATCGCAAAGTATAATTGAAAATTACGATGAATGTACGGCTGTAATTTTCAGAATAAACGGCTCGGAGTACAAAACGCAAAATTTTAGTCTTAACGTGGATGAGGCATATATGGTAAAATAAGTCGGGAATTTTGATTCCTGATTTTTTTTGGGAAAAAGCGGATTAAGGATAAATTTATGAAAAAAATTTTGATAGTGGGCGGAGGCCCTGCAGGAATGATGGCTGCGATTGCGGCAAAGGAGCATGGGGCTTTTGTCACGATAGTCGAAAAAAATGAGAAGCTCGGAAAAAAGCTTTATATAACAGGCAAGGGCAGATGCAATTTGACGAACGCATGCGACAAAGATGATTTACTTAAGAATATCAATTCTAACAAAAAGTTTCTTTACAGTGCATTTAACGAATTTGACAATTTGTCCGTGACGGAATTTTTTGAAACACACGGACTTAAGCTCAAAACGGAACGGGGAAAAAGAGTTTTTCCGGAATCCGACAAATCGTCCGATGTGATAAAAACGCTCAAAAACGCGCTTGAACAGCAAAAAGTAAATGTATGCTTAAATGCGGAAGTTACGGATATAAAAAAAGACGGGGAGAAATTTATTCTTATCGTAAAAAAAGACGGACATATATTACATGAAACGGGTGACACTTTAATTATTGCGACGGGCGGAGTTTCGTATCCGCTTACAGGCTCGACGGGTGACGGATACAAATTCGCAAAAAAATTTAATCACAATCTCGTTATGCCGCTTCCGTCTCTTGTTCCGATAGAAACAAACGAAGATGTGCATATGCTTTCCGGTCTTTCCCTCAAAAATACAAGGCTTTCTCTTATAAACGAAAAGGGAAAGGTGTTGTTTTCGGAAATCGGTGAAATGCTTTTTACGCATACGGGGATTTCGGGTCCGCTTGTCCTTTCGGCGAGTGCGTATATTTCGGATTTAAAGCAAAAAATGAAAAATATTCCTGAAATCATAATAGACTTAAAGCCGGGAATGAGCGCGGAAGAACTTGATTTACGACTTTTAAAGGATTTTTCCGGAGAGCTCAACAAAAATTTTTCAAATTCCTTAAATATGTTATTACCGCAAAGCTTGATTCCGTATATTGTTGAACTTTCAAAAATCGATCCCGAAAAAAAGGTTAATGCCGTAACGAAAGAAGAACGTGAAGGTGTGCGGTCACTTATCAAAAATTTGCACTTTACGGTTAAAGATCTCGGAAAAATCGAAGAAGCCATAATAACAAAGGGCGGAATTGACGTAAAAGAAATAAATCCGTCCACGATGGAATCAAAAAAAGAAAAAGGTCTTTATTTTGCGGGAGAGGTGCTTGACGTTGATGCGATGACCGGCGGCTTTAACCTTCAGATCGCATGGTCAACGGGATGGCTTGCGGGGGAGAGTGCAAGTTGTTCTAAAGAATAAGATGCATAAAAAACGAAAAAAATGGCATAAAACAGTATAGAGCTGTATAAAACATTTTTTTAAATTTTAAAAAAATCCGGAGGAAAAATATGGTAAATTCGATAGCGATTGACGGACCTGCGGGTGCGGGGAAAAGCACGATTGCAAAAAAAATTGCAGGCATCAAAGGAATTGTTTATGTGGATACGGGTGCAATGTACAGGGCAATGGCACTGTATTGCATAAGAAACGGCTTGGATGCGGAAGAACCTAAAAAAATAGAACAAAGTCTTGACAAAATCGATATAACGATCGAATACGAAAACAATGAGCAGATTGTAAAACTTAACGGAGAAAACGTAAACGGCCTTATAAGAACCGAAGAAGTGGGAGATAAGGCATCTTCGATTTCCGTTATCGGTTCCGTCAGAAAAAAGATGGTTGCGTTGCAACAGAATCTTGCCTCCACAAGATCCGTGATTATGGACGGAAGAGATATAGGAACCGTTGTAATTCCGGATGCGAGAGTCAAAATTTTTCTTACAGCATCCGTTCAAAAAAGAGCGGAAAGAAGATTTAAGGAGTTTACGGAAAAAGGCATTGAATGCGATTTAAATCAAATCGAAAAGGAAATAGAAGAAAGAGATTATCGTGACACTCACCGCGAAAATTCGCCGCTTAAGTGTGCGGCGGATGCCATAATTGTTGATACGACCGATATGACGATAGACGGGGTTGTGAAAAAAATTCTTGAAATTTCCGGCAGCAAGGGAATATAAAAGAACGCTTCAAAAAAATAAAAAAACATACGAAACCAAATGACAGGAAACATATGAAAATTGATGTTGCAAAATCGGCGGGCTTTTGTTTCGGCGTAAAACGTGCGGTTGACACCGTATTAAAAAAGGCAGCCGAAGGAAAAAAAGTATATACGTTCGGACCGATAATTCATAACGAAACCGTTGTAAACGAATTTGAGCAAAAAGGAATTACGGTAATCGAAAATACGAAAGAGGCTTATAAGGTGCCAAAAGGCACAATAATTATAAGGTCTCACGGAATTTCAAAAGCGGATAACGATTTACTTAATTGTTCGGGGCATGAAATAATTGATGCAACCTGTCCGTTTGTGAAAAAAATTCATAACATAGTTTACGAAGAATCAAAGAAAAACAAAAAAATAATCATAATCGGCGACAAAAATCACCCGGAAGTTATGGCAATTTCGGGATGGTGTGAGGGAAATGCGATAGTTATCCAAAATCCCGAAGAGGCTGTGGGATTTGTTCCTGAAGGGAATTCAGAGTATGTTGTGGTATCCCAAACAACATTTAATCAAAAGATTTTTAAAGAAACAGTTGAAATTTTAAAAAAGAACATTTATTATATATCTGTTATGAATACAATTTGTTCCGCTACCGAGGAACGTCAAAAGGAAGCGTTTGAAATGGCCCAAACGCATGATGCGATGATTGTTATCGGAAGCACAAAAAGTTCTAACACACGTAAGCTGTTTGAAATATGCAAACGGCAATGCGCTAGTACTTACTTTATACAGAAACTTGTTGACCTGGATTTAAATCAATTTAAATCTTTCTGCTGCGTAGGTATTACTGCCGGGGCATCGACCCCAAAAAATTTAATCACGGAGGTTCTTACTGTTATGGAAGAAAGTTTTGAACAATTAATGGAGGAGTCTTTTAAGACAGTACATACCGGTCAGGTTGTTGAAGGTACGGTTATCGGTGTAAAAGAAGACGAAATCATCTTAAACATCGGATACAAGTCCGACGCAACCGTTTCACGCGGCGAGTACACAAACACTCCTAACGTTGACTTAACAAAGTGCGTTAATGTCGGCGATGTTATGACCGTCAAGATCTTAAAGGTTGACGATCGCGAGGGACAGGTGCTCGCATCATACAAGAGACTTGCGGCTGAGCGTACAAGCAAGGTATTGGAGGAAGCATTTAACAACAAGACCGTACTTAAGGGTAAAGTATCCGAAGTTTTAAACGGTGGCCTTATTGTTGTTATCGACGAAACAAGAATCTTTATTCCCGCATCGCTTGTTTCGGATGTATATGAAAAGGATCTTTCTAAATACAAAGATCAGGAAATCGAATTTGTTTTGACCGAGTTCAACCCCAAGAAGAGAAGAATTATCGGCGACAGAAAGCAGATCGTTGCAGCCGAGAAGGCAGCAAAGAAGCAGGAACTTTTTGCAAGAATCAAAGTCGGCGATACCGTTGAAGGCGTTGTAAAGAACGTTACGGATTTCGGCGCATTTGTTGATATAGGCGGAGTTGACGGACTTCTTCATATTTCTGAGATGTCATGGGGCAGAATCGAAAATCCGAAGAGAATTTTTAAGCCCGGCGACAACGTAAGAGCATTCATCAAAGAAATTTCCGGAGACAAGATCGCTCTTTCGATGAAATTCCCCGATCAGAATCCCTGGGCAAATGCCGATGAGGATTTTGCAATCGGAAATGTTATTGTCGGAAAAGTTGCAAGAATGACTGATTTCGGCGCATTCATTGAAATCGTACCCGGCGTTGATGCACTTCTCCATGTTTCTCAGATTTCCAAGAAGAGAATCGAGAAGCCTCAGGACGTACTTAAAGTAGGTCAGGAAGTTACGGCAAAGATCGTTGACTTCAATTATGACGAGAAAAAGATTTCACTCAGCATCAGAGAACTTGAAGAAGATGCCGAGAATGAAGAAGCTGAAAATGCGGAAGAAGCTCCCGCAGATGCAGAATAATTGAAATTCGATTGGATTCGGAGGTGTTATTCCGACTTTAGGCCCCGACAAGCGGTCATCGGAGCACACCTCCGTTTGTTTTATATTTATCACAATCCCAAGAAGGAGAGCGGATAAAGTTTCGCGCTGTGGATATGGACGATTATGAATCATTTAAAAAAGAAATATTTATCCTTACCCAGATAGACCTTAATGCCTATAAAGAAAAACAGATGCGCAGACGTATCGATTCTCTTATCATGAAAAACGGCATTACGACCTATAAGGATTATGTTGCGGCAATAAAGAAGGACAGAAATTTATTTGAAGAGTTTGTGAATTACTTGACAATCAATGTTTCCGAATTTTTCCGTAATCCCGAACAATGGGAGATTTTGGAGCATGAACTTCTTCCCGAAATCCTTTCAAAGACAAAGAGCCCAAAGATTTGGAGTGCCGCATGTTCCACGGGTGATGAGCCTTATACGATTGTCATGATGCTGTCAAAATATCTTCCTCTTTCTCAAATAAAGGTTCTTGCGACCGATATCGACAAACAGGTTATCGAAAAGGCAAAAGCGGGATTATATATTGACAAAAGCTTGAGATGCGTTCCTCAGGAATTTTTTAAGAAATATTTTACGCAAGTTAACGAATATACATATAAAATTTCCGACGAAATCAAAAGATGTGTCGAATTCAAAAATGCAAATTTACTCAAGGATCCTTATCCCAAAGATTGTGATTTGATAGTTTGCAGAAATGTGCTTATTTATTTTACCGAAGAAGCAAAAATCGATATTTACAAAAAATTCAACGAAGCGTTAAAGAAAGACGGATTGCTTTTTGTTGGCTCGACGGAACAGATAATTCAATCTTATACACTGAATTATTCTACTGCTAAGTCGTTTTTCTACAGAAAGAAGTAAACATAATTCGGAGGCGTGATGAGTGACAAAATAGTTGTTGCGGTTGACGGAATGGGTGGTGACAATGCGCCACGAGAAATCGTAAAAGGTTGTGTTGATGCCGTAAATTCGGGATTAAACATAAAAATCAAGCTTGTGGGCCGTGAGGCTGAGCTTTTAACGGAACTGTCAAAATATGAATACGAAAATGACGGCATTGAAATTGTAAATGCCGCTGAAATAATAACATGTGAAGAGTCACCGGTTAATGCAATCAGAAGGAAGAAGGATTCTTCGATTGTTGTAGGACTAAAGCTTGTAAAGGAAAAGAATGCCGATGCTTTTTTGTCGGCGGGAAGTACGGGCGCGGTGCTTGTGGGAGCGCTGGCCATAGTGGGCAGAATAAAGGGCGTCGAACGTCCGCCGATAGCAACCTTTTTTCCGACGGTGATGGGAAATTCACTTCTTGTCGATTCGGGTGCGAATGCCGAAGCAAGACCCGATCATCTTGTTCAATTTGCGAAAATGGGTTCCGTTTATTTTGAAAATACGACGGGCATAAAAAAACCGCGTGTCGCAATCGTAAATATCGGAATTGAAGAAGAAAAAGGAAATCAGCTTGTTAAAGAAACCTACAAGCTTCTCAAAGAATGCAGCGATATAAATTTTATAGGAAATATCGAGGCACGCGAGATTCCGAACGGATATGCGGATGTAATTGTATGTGACGGATTTGTGGGAAATGTCATCTTAAAGCTTTATGAGGGCACTGCGGGGGCACTCATGAAGATGATAAAGGAAAGCTTTTATACGAATATTAAATCAAAAATCGGCGCTTTGCTTGTTAAACCCGCATTAAAAAAGACACTCAAAAAACTTAAATCCGATGAATACGGAAGCGCACCGTTACTTGGACTTAACGGACTTGTCCTTAAAACACACGGCAATGCAACCGCAAAAGAAATTAAAAATTCGCTTGCTCAGGCTGTTGCATTCAGCGAGCAAAAAATAAATGACAAGATCAGAGAAAGTATTATTACAAATTCACAGGAGGAAATTTGATATGGAATTTGAAAAAATCAAAAAAATAATCGCTGAGGTCTTGAATATCGATGAAGAAGAAATTTCTTTGGATTCAACCTTCATTGATGATTTGGGAGCCGATTCGCTTGATGTATTTCAAATTATCATGGGTATCGAGGATGAATTTGACATTGAAATTCCGAACGATGCTGCGGAAAAGATTGTTACCGTAAACGATGCCGTGGAAGAAATCAAAAAAGTTGTCAAGAACGAAGACTGATTAAAAACAAATATCAAATTTTATGCAAACGGACACTTTTGTCTTATGAATTTAAGTCGTAAGACTTGAGTGTCGTTTTTTTAAGGCCGGAGCTTTGGGAAAGACATGAACAAAAATAACAATCTAAATTCCTTTGAACAGAATATAGGATATGAATTTAAGGACGTGAATTATTTGCGTCTTGCGCTTACACACAGTTCATGCGCAAATGAGAGGACGGTTAACAAAACCGAATCGAACGAAAGAATCGAATTTCTCGGAGATGCCGTTTTGGAACTTGTTTCAAGCGAATATCTTTATAAAAATTTTCCGGATTATCCTGAAGGAAAAATGTCAACCTTGAGATCAAGCCTGGTATGCGAAATGTCACTT
>CAVJHK010000043.1:0-11864 GCA_963649295.1 Lachnospiraceae bacterium
GAAATATCGTATGATAAGCAAAGAAAAAAAGGAGTGAATATGAAGGAAATTGAACTCAAATACGGATGCAATCCGAACCAAAAGCCGGCAAGAATTTTTATGAATGACGGTGAACTTCCGATTAAGGTGTTGTGCGGAAAGCCCGGATATATAAATTTGCTTGACGCATTCAATTCATGGCAGCTTGTAAAGGAATTAAAGCATGCGACCGGATTACCGGCGGCGGCTTCGTTTAAGCATGTGTCTCCCGCAGGTGCCGCTGTCGGAATGCCGCTTAATGAAATCGAAAAAAAGATTTATTGGGTAAACGAATTTGAAACGCTTTCTCCGCTTGCGGCGGCTTATGCAAGAGCAAGAGGAGCGGACAGAATGTCAAGCTTCGGTGATTTTATCGCACTTTCCGATATATGTGACCGTGACACTGCTTTACTTATAAAGCGTGAGGTTTCGGACGGAATTATAGCTCCGGGATATACGGATGCGGCACTCGAAATTTTAAAGCAAAAGAAAAAAGGAAATTATGTTATAATTCAGATTGATCCGGGTTATGTTCCGGCGCCTGTGGAACATAAGGAAGTTTTCGGTGTGACATTTGAGCAGGGCAGAAATGAAATCGAAATCAACAGGGAAATGTTAAAAAACATCGTTACCGAAAATAAGGAACTTCCGGAAACATCGGTTACGGATTTGATTATTGCTCTTATAACGCTTAAATATACCCAGTCAAATTCTGTTTGTTATGCGGCACACGGTCAGGCAATCGGAATAGGTGCCGGACAGCAGTCGAGAATTCATTGCACAAGGCTTGCAGGACAAAAGGCCGACAACTGGTGGTTACGTCAATGTCCCAAGGTGTTAGAACTCAAATTTAAGGACAATATCGGAAGAGCGGACAGAGATAATGCAATAGATCTTTATATCGGTGATGAATCCGAGGATGTTTTGAAGGACGGCATTTGGCAAAACATATTTATAGAGCGTCCGACGGAATTTACAAAAGAAGAAAAAAAGGAATGGATAAGTGAGCATACGGGCGTTGCACTTGCATCAGATGCCTTTTTCCCGTTCGGAGACAACATAGAAAGAGCATATAAATCGGGAGTTTCATATGTGGCTGAGCCGGGCGGCTCCGTTCGTGACGAAAATGTCATAAATGCCGCAAACAGTCACAATATGACCATGTGCTTTACGGGAGTGAGACTTTTCCATCATTAAAGGCTTATTATGAACGAAAATACAGACAAATACAAAGACATAATTGAACTTGATTACAAAAAGTCAACGAAGCATAAGCACATGTCAAATCATGACCGTGCGGCGCAATTTGCACCGTTTGCCGCTTTAAGCGGCTTTGATGACGAAGTAAAAGAAGTTTCAAAGCATGCCGACGAAAAAGAATGATAAAGATAAATTTAACCCGTGGGGAAGTAATCCGATTCCGCCACGGGTTGATTTTTTTATTTCTGTCTGATAAAATTTATTTTTTTATTGTCTTTCTTATGACAAACGATGAAAAAGATTCAGAGGTTGCAGATGATACTTTCGGTTAACAATATAAATAAAAGTTTTGGTGAAAAGAATGTTTTAAAAGACATTTCTTTTCATGTAAACGACAATGAGCATGTGGCACTGGTAGGCGTAAACGGTGCCGGAAAATCTACGCTTTTTAAAATTATAACGGGTGAAGAAGTAAGAGACTCAGGCGAAGTCATATTTGCAAAAGATACAACGCACGGATATCTGTCGCAAAATCAGAATTTGGAAAGCGAAAATACAATATATGACGAGTTATTTTTGACAAACAAAAGAGTCTTGGAACTTGATACGCAGATAAACGAGCTTCATTTAAAAATAGAAAACGAGTTTAAGATAAACGGAGAAGGCGAAGTCTTAAATCGTTTATACGAAGATTACGAAAGAAAAAATAATGAATTTGAGCGTCTTAACGGATATGCATACAAAAGCGAAGTAACCGGAATTTTAAAGGGACTCGGATTTTCGGAAGACGAATTTTCAAAGAAAATAAATACGCTTTCCGGCGGACAAAAAACGAGAGTTGCGCTCGGAAAACTGCTTCTTATGAAGCCGGATCTCATTATGCTTGACGAGCCGACAAACCATCTTGATTTGAATTCAATAGCCTGGCTTGAAAATTTCCTTGTTTCATATAAGGGAGCGGTGCTTGTGATTGCGCATGACAGATATTTTCTTGACAAGGTTGTGACGAAGGTAGTTGAAATTGAAAACGGCAGGAGTATTTGTTACCCCGGAAATTATACGGAATTTGCTCATAAAAAGCAGGAGCAGCGTGCCGCACTCCTTAAGGCATATTTAAATCAGCAGCGTGATATCCGCCAGCAGGAAGCGGTTATCGAAAAGTTAAAAAGCTTTAATCGCGAAAAATCGATAAAGCGAGCAGAATCAAGAGAGAAAATGTTAAATAAAATCGAGAGAATCGAGAAGCCTGTTGAAATCGACGATGAAATGAAAATATCGTTTCATGCTCCCATAAAAAGCGGAAACGATGTGCTGACGGTAAAAGGGCTTTCAAAGTCGTTTGGACGTGAAAAGCTTTTTTCGGGCCTCGATTTTCAGATAAAGCGCGGTGAAAAGGTTGCGATCATCGGAAACAACGGTACGGGAAAAACAACGATTCTTAAAATAATAAACGGTGTTGTGGCGCCTGACGCAGGAACTGTAAAACTTGGCGAAAAAGTGGAAATTGCATATTATGACCAGGAGCAAAAGACTTTAAATCCCGAAAATTCGCCTTTTGAAGAAATTTCGGATGCTCATCCCTTAATGGACAATACAGATATAAGAAATATTCTTGCGGCATTTTTGTTTACGGGAGATGAGGTTTTTACACCGATTAAGAAGCTTTCGGGAGGAGAGCACGTGAGAGTGGCATTATGCCTTCTTATGCTTTCCGACGCAAATCTTCTTATCCTTGACGAGCCTACAAACCACCTTGACATAATATCAAAGGAAATACTTGAAAATGCGATAAATTCGTATAACGGAACCGTGCTTTATGTGTCTCATGACAGATATTTTATCAATAAAACGGCAACAAAAATCTATGACCTTACCAACAATCAACTGATACCTTATATAGGAAATTATGATTATTATGTCGAACATAAGGAGATTGTTGAAAAGGCATATTTAAATACGGAAACAAATGTAAAAGAAAATGTAAATAAAGGCGCCTATCCGGGACTTGGGAATCAGGGTGCGATTTCAGAAGAAAGGACCTTTGATTCCGAAGCCGGGAATAAGAATGACTGGAAGACTCAAAAAGAAAACCAGGCAATTTTGCGTAAAAAACAAAATGAAATCAAAAAGCTTGAAGAAAGAATTGCGGCACTTGAAGAAGAAGGGGCAGATATAGAACTTGAACTTCAAAATCCCGCATATTTTACGGATCATGTGAAGCTTTCGGAACTTACAAAGAAAAAGGAAAATATAGATTCGGAGCTTATTATGCTTATGGATCGGTGGGAAAAAAAGAATTCGTGAATTACCCGTAAAAAGAGGAGAAGCCCATCGGGGTTTGGGAGGGAACCGGTGGGCTTTTTATATTATGAAGAATCTTGTAAGCATTTTTAATGTTTCTTTTTGGTTTCTGAATGTATAATACCATTCAAATTTGAACAGGATATGTTTCAAAAAAGAAAAAATTGTGAACGTTCTGTATCAAATGTCAAAATTTCTTCGGCAAAGAATTTTATATCGAAAGCAGAAGCTCTTGAGCCTTGTATCATCAAATTATCGGCAAAAGATATATATGATTTGTTTTTTTCGAGTATTCACAAAAGTTACACACTTAATCGTGAAAACTATGCTATAATCATCGCATATGTTCCCGGAAAGGGAAAAAAGGTTATCGGAGGGAAAAAAAGTGAAAGAAGACAATTCACAATTGACAAGCGGACAGGCAAGAAGATTGGCCAAGAAGCAGGCGGCAATGCATGCGAATCGTGCGGCAAAAAGGAACAAAACAATCGGAATTATATCGGCAGCGGTTGTACTTGCCGCATTTGTGGCTATGGTGGCGGTATCAATCGGCATAAGGATTCATGACAATATAGAAGAAGCACGTTTGCAGGCAAGTCTTATACAGGTTGTTGAGGACTATAGTGCAGGACTTGACGATGACGGATTTATAGAAGGCGTTGACGCAAACGACTATATTTCACTTGATATGGACAAGGTTGAAAATATAGAAATTGAATATTCGAATATTGCATACAGCGATGAAGAGGTCGAATCAGATATAGAAACTTTGCTTTCCGACAATTCGACCGATGAGATAACATATGAGGAATTTAATGACTCATTTGTAAAGGATGTTTTGGGCTCGGATCTTACGGCGGACGAATATAGGGAACAGATTAAAAAGGATAAGGAAAAGGAAAATACATTGACGGAGATTGACAATTATCTTATTAATCTTGTTGAGGTAAAGGATTTGCCGGAAGACTATGTTATAACAATGGCCGGAAATGTCAAATATATGAATTTGACCGGACTTCAATACATAAATGCCATGTATGAAAGCATGGGTTACAGTGATCAGGGATATGAAAGCGTATATGATTACATGGATATGGATATGGAAGAATATGAAGATTATGTGATCGAAAAAGCGAAAGAAAGTGTTCTTTCACTTCTCGTATACGAACTTGTTTATAAGCACTTCGGTTTAACCGTAACAGATGCGGAATATGAGGAATATCTTGCGGAAAATGATATAGACGACGAAAGCTATTACGGTAAGCCTTATATTTTAAGAACACTGATATACAATAAGTGTGTGGAATATTTGTATGAAAATGCGGTTACGTATGCTTATGCCGTAACCGACAGTGCGGAATAAAAAGGAATTGTTTGGATAGCAGTATATGTTTTTCTTAAATCCGGCGGTTTGTTGCAAACCACCGGATTTTGTGTTATTATAAAATGTAAAGCCTTATTTAAAGAATGGAGTTATAAAAGATGTACCGGGCATTACTTATAAAATACGGAGAAATCGCAATAAAAGGAAAAAACAGGGGAAGTTTCGAAGCTGCTCTTGTTGAACAGATAAAAAGACATCTTGTAAAACTTGGTGAGTACGAGGTTATAAGAGAACAGGGAAGAATATTTGTCGCTTGTCCCGAGTGTTTTGATTTTGATGAGACAATATCGGAGCTTAAGAAGGTATTCGGAATCGTCGGAATCTGTCCCGTTGTTGTATCGGAAAGCATTGAGTGGGATGATATTGTATACACAGGCGTAAATTATGTGAAGGATGAATACGGTGACAGGGAATTTACTTTCCGTGTTGACGCAAAGCGTGCCGATAAGAGATATCCGATTACTTCACCCGAGATGTGTGCAATGATGGGCGAAAAAATTCTTGAGAATATTCCCGTATCAAAGGTGGATTTACATAATCCCGAAGTGCATCTTATTGTTGAAGTGAGAAATAAGGCATATATTTATTCAAAAACAATTCCGGGAGCGGGCGGAATGCCGCTCGGAACTGCGGGGCGCGCAATGCTTCTCTTGTCCGGAGGAATCGACAGCCCTGTTGCGGGATATATGATATCAAAGCGCGGTGTGGAAATTGAAGCCACATATTTTCATGCACCGCCGTATACAAGCGAAAGAGCAAAGCAAAAGGTTGTGGATCTTGCAAAGATAATCAGCGCTTATACGGGTCCAATAAAATTAAATATTGTAAATTTTACTGACATCCAATTGTATATCTACGATAAGTGTCCCGCAGAGCAGGGGACGATTATCATGAGAAGATATATGATGAGAATAGCGGAAGAATTTGCAAAAAACAATAAATGTAACGGACTTGTGACAGGGGAAAGCATAGGGCAGGTTGCAAGTCAGACAATGCAGTCGCTTGAATGCACAAATGCGGTATGTACATTGCCCGTATACAGACCTTTGATAGCTTTTGACAAGCAGGATATCGTCGATATTTCACAAAAAATCGGAACTTTTGAAACATCGATTCTGCCTTATGAGGACTGCTGCACGATTTTTGTTGCAAAACATCCGGTAACTCATCCGATACTTTCTTCGATCGAAAAATCTGAAGGAAAACTTGCAGAAAACATAGAAACGCTTGTGAAACAAGCAATTGATACCACAGAAACAATTATTTGCGAATAAAAACAAAAGCGGCATTAAAAAATGCCGCTTAAGGTAAAGCCCAAAGTTTTAACGAAGAAAAGCCTTGCCTTATATTATATAAGGAGCAAGAGCCTTCTTAATCTCTTCGACATTGTCATCCGCATGGATGTTTAAGTCGATTGCCTTTGAAAGATCAAGGCTGAAGATACCCATGATGGACTTTGCATCAATGACATATCTTCCGGATACAAGATCAAAATCAGAATCAAATTTTGTAATTTCATTCACAAATGATTTTACCTTGTCAATAGAGTTTAACGAAATCTTGACTGTGGTCATATAATTATCCTCCTGTTTGTCAGATTATGACTGTATAGTAATATTTTTTTATTTAAAAATCAATATACAATATTAACAAAAAAATTAAAAAAAAGTTATTTAAAAATATATGCTTATTCAGAAAGAAAATATAAATGTGTGACAAAAAACTTGCCGGTGTAAAAATATCTGTTTTAACTCTCGGATGTAAGGTTAACGCCTACGAATCCGATGCAATGATAGCACTGCTTCGCGCGGCAGGCGCGGAAATAGTGGATTTTGATGATGTTTCGGATGTCTGTATAGTCAATACATGTTCGGTTACGAATATTGCGGACAAAAAATCGCGACAAATGCTTCATAAGGTCCAAAAAGCGTCGCCGGATGCTGTTGTTATTGCGGCCGGATGCTATATTCAGGCACTTTCCGATGAAGAACGAAAAAACCTTTGTGTTGACGGAGTATGCGGAAACAATTTAAAAAAGGATATTGTGAATATTGTTTCGGACTGTCTGAAAAATCGCGAATATACAAAAAACAACAATGAAGACATTTTGTGCGGTAAGGTCATTGATATTTCGAAGGATTTTGAGTACGAGGAATTTGATGAATCCGAATGTGCCACGAACATAAGGGCATATTTGAAAATCCAGGACGGATGCAATCAATTCTGTTCATATTGCATTATTCCGTATACGAGAGGAAGAATACGTTCGAGAAAGCCGGAAGATGTGATTAAAGAAGCAATGATATTGTCAAATTCGGGATATAAGGAAATTGTGCTTACGGGAATTCATTTGTCATCGTATGAGGCATACGGAGAAAAAGGCGGGAATGCACTTATTTTGCTTTTAAAAAAGCTTTCGGAAATTGACGGAATAGAAAGAATAAGACTCGGTTCTCTGGAACCGAGAGTTGTTACGCATGAATTTGCGGATGAAATTTCAAAAATCAAAAAATTGTGTCCGCAGTTTCATTTATCTCTTCAAAGCGGCTCGGATACCGTATTAAAACGCATGAACAGAAAATACAATTGTGCGGAATATACAGACGGGTGTACACAACTGAGACGTGTTTACGACAATCCCGCAATTACGACGGATATTATTGTGGGATTTCCGGGAGAAACGGGGGAAGAGTTTTTTGAAACCGTTGAATTTGCAAAAAAAGTGAATTTTTCGAGGATTCATATTTTTAAGTATTCGAGAAGAAGAGGGACGGCTGCGGACAAAATGCCCGGGCAGATTACAGAAAAGGTAAAAAGCGAAAGAAGCGATATTCTTTCGGCCGCAGAAGAAAAAATGGCACATGATTATGCTATGGGCTTCATAGGCAAAATACAAGAGGTTTTGCTTGAAGAAGAGAAAACGATAGACGGTGAACTATATCTTACCGGATATAACGAAAGATATGTGAGATGTGCCGTCAAAAAGCGTGGTTACAAAGAGAATATGATTGTCCGCGTATGCGGAAAGAAAATAAAAAACAATATTTTAATATGTGACGAAAGGATGGAATAAGGCAATGAAGGAAATCAACATTACAAAATTTTTCCGGGCCGCCAAGGATGAAATTCCGGATGCAAAGGATGTGCTTGCGAGAGTATACAACGCCCTTACCGAACAGGGATATAATCCTGTCAATCAAATTGTCGGATATATTATGTCGGGCGATCCGACATACATTACAAGTCATAACGGGGCAAGAAGCCTTATTATGAAGGCGGAGCGCGATGAACTTTTGGAAGTGCTTTTGCAAAATTATATCGATACGAATTTTAAGAACGGAGCCGACAAATGAGAATAATGGGTCTTGATTACGGCGATGCGACGATGGGAGTCGCAATGAGCGACGAAACGCTTTTGATTGCTCAGCCGCTTGAAACGATTCGCCGGGAAAATGCAAATCAAATGCGAAAGACCTACAGGCGTATCGAACAATTGATTGAGGAATATGACGTAAAGACAATTGTTCTCGGGCTCCCGTTAAACATGAATGGTACAAAGGGGACAAGAGCGATTATATGTGAAAGTATCGGAGAGGACCTAAAAAGACGTACGGGAATTGATGTGATTATGTGGGATGAGCGTCTTACAACCGTTGAGGCACATGAAATTCTTGATGCGGCGGAATTAAATTATAAGGATAAGGCAAAAGTTGTGGACAAAATTGCTGCCGCAATTATTTTGCAAGGATATCTTGATTCAAAAAAGGAAGAAATTAAAAATGGCAAACAATGATACAATAATTAAATTTATGACGGAAGAGGGAGAGGCAGAATTTAAGATTGTTGAAGAAACAAGACTTAACGGTGTGAATTACCTGTTGGTTTATGACAACATTCCCGACAGTGAAGAGGAAGCTTTGATTTTGAAAGAAATCAAAGAAAACGAAAATGGCGAAGTGACATATGAAATTGTGGATGACGATAAGACATTAAACGCTCTTGCAAAAATTTTTGAAGAACTTCTTACCGATGTTACATTTGTGACTGACAACAAATAAAAAAGATTTAAAGGAAATATATGAACAGAAAAAAGAAAGCAAAAGAGCCCATAACCGATTTTAAGGGTGTAAAAATAATTCCGCTTGGCGGTCTCGGTCAAATCGGTATGAATATGACGGCGTTCGAATATGATGACACAATAATTGTGGTTGATTGCGGTATGGCATTTCCGGATGATGATATGCTCGGAATTGACTGTGTGATTCCGGATGTTTCATATCTTACGCAAAATATTTCACGTGTAAAGGGAATAGTGATTACGCATGGTCATGAAGATCATATAGGAGCACTTCCCTATATTTTAAAGGATCTTAACGTCCCTGTATATGCGACAAAGCTTACGATGGGGCTTATTGAATATAAGCTTACAGAGCATGGTCTCATGAATACGACAAGAAGAAAAATAATCAAACACGGACAGAGCGTAAATTTAGGCTGTATGCGTGTCGAATTCATAAAAACAACGCATTCCATTCAGGATTCGGCAGCCTTCGCGATTTATACACCTGTCGGAACGATTGTACATACGGGTGATTTTAAGGTGGATTATACTCCCGTATTCGGTGAACCGATAGATTTGCAAAGATTTGCGGAAATCGGAAAAAAAGGAGTATTGTGCCTGCTTGCGGATTCAACGAATGCGCAAAAGGTCGGATATACAATGTCGGAAAGCACCGTCGGTCATACTTTTGACACTATTTTCGCAGAGAATCTGAAGAGCAGAATTATAGTTGCAACGTTTTCGTCGAATGTAGACAGGGTGCAGCAAATAATCAATTCGGCAAAAAAATATAAACGCAAGGTTGTTCTTGAGGGCAGAAGCATGGTGAACGTGATGAATTGTGCCGAAAAACTCGGCTATATCACAATTCCGAAGACCATGCTCATAGATATTTCGGACTTAAAAAATTATCCGCCCGAAAAAGTTGTGATAATTACAACGGGAAGCCAGGGAGAAGCGATGGCGGCATTGTCGCGTATGGCGAGTGCGGTACATAAAAAGGTTCAAATCGCGCCCGGGGATGTTGTTATATTCAGTTCAAATCCCATTCCCGGAAACGAAAAATCCGTTTCAAAGGTTATAAACGAACTTTCGGCTCTTGGCGCAAAGGTTATATACCAGGATACGCATGTTTCGGGGCATGCAAGTATTGAAGAACTAAAACTCATGTATGCGCTTACAAAGCCCAAATATGCCATACCTGTTCATGGAGAATACAGACATCTCATGAGCCATTCGGAAATCGCAAAATCGATGGGTGTTGACAAAGAAAATGTCTTTATTTTAAAAAACGGGGATGTGCTGGAATTAAATCGCGATATGGCAAAGGTGACCGGCACGGTTCAGGCAGGCGGCATTTTTGTTGACGGACTTGGTGTGGGCGACGTCGGGAGCGTAGTGCTTCGTGACAGGCAAATACTTTCGGAAAACGGTCTTATAGCGATAATGATTACGGTTGACTCTTCAACGGGAATGCTTATTGCGGGACCGGAGATCCTTACGCGCGGTTTTGTATATGTAAAGGAAGCGGACGATCTTTTGGAGGAAGCACGGGATGTGGCAAGTGACGCAATAGATGAAATTATCCGCCGAAAAGTGAAAGACCATGCCAAAATGAAGGGAATAATAAAAGATTCAATAAGCGAATTTGTATGGAAAAAAACCAAAAGAACCCCTATGATTATACCTGTTATTATGGAAGGTGAAATTTGATGGCCGGAAATTACGTTCCAAAAAGATACAAAAGGCAGGCGGGCACAAATGCAGCGCTTTCGATGCTTTGGTTTGTCCTGCATGTTTTGATTAATATATTCTTTTATATTTTTGTTATATTTATCATATACAGGGCAAGCATTTTTGTATACGATTTTTGTTATCAGGTTTTCGGAGACACGGTTGTGGATGAGGCTCCGGGCGTAAACGTGGAAATAGTGATACCGGACGGCACATCCACAATGGAGCTTGCGTCAAAACTCGAAATGAATCGTCTGATAAAAAACAGATATTCGTTTTATATAAAAGTAAAGCTTTTGGGATACAAGATTCTTGCGGGTACGTATCACTTAAACACATCGATGACGTATGATGAAATAATCGATACGATTACGGATTATTCAAATGCGATTTTGGACAGCGGAGATTAGGTCTTGATGATTATTAATGAAAGAATTGCGGATTATATTTTGTCCCTTGATACGGAAATGCCGGAATACCTCACAAAAATGGAGGAAGAGGCATTACGTGACGAGGTCCCCATAATACGTAAGGATTCGCAAGGATTGCTGCAATTTTTGATAGAACTTACAAAACCTCAAAATATACTTGAAATAGGTACCGCCGTAGGATTTTCGGCAGCTTTTATGAGTGAATGGATGCCTGTGGGCTCACATATCACAACTCTCGAAAAGGTAGAAATGAGACTAAAAAAAGCAAGGGAAAACTTAAAAAAAATCCCAAGAGCTGAAGATATTACGCTAATCGAAGGCGATGCGCTTTATACATTAAAAAAACTTAACGATGAAAAAAGAAAATTTGATTTTATATTTATGGACGCAGCCAAAGCGCAGTATATGAATTTTCTTGAATATTCGTTACCGATGCTTGAAAAAGGCGGGATTCTCGTGACGGACAATGTTCTGCAGGAAGGGGTGATTACCGATTCAAAATTTATAACGGAACGAAGAGACAGAACGATACATATGCGTATGCGTGACTATTTATTCGAAATTAAACATAATCCGTTACTTACAACAGTAATTTTAAATGTCGGTGACGGAATGAGTTTATCACTGAGGAAGTAATTTATGAACAAACCGGAATTGCTTATACCGGCTTCGTGTCCGGAAGTTTTTGAAACGGCTCTTTTTTACGGAGCCGATGCCGTATATATAGGCGGTGAAC
>CAVJHK010000043.1:11874-14787 GCA_963649295.1 Lachnospiraceae bacterium
TTCAAAATTTATAACGGAACGAAGAGACAGAACGATACATATGCGTATGCGTGATTATTTATTTGAAATAAAACATAATCCGTTACTCACAACGGTAATTTTAAATGTCGGTGACGGGATGAGTATATCATTGAAGAAATAAGAGTGAAGATTATGAATAAACCTGAATTGCTTATACCGGCCTCGTGTCCCGAGGTTTTTGAAACCGCTTTAAATTATGGCGCCGATGCGGTATATATAGGCGGAGAATTATATGGTCTCAGAGCGAAGGCCAAAAATTTTTCCGATGAAGAAATTAAAGAATGTATTTTGCTTGCACATAAAAAAAACAAAAAAGTTTATATTACGGCAAATATAACCGCGCATAATAGTGATATCGAAGGAATAAAGACGTACTTTACGGAACTGTCAAAAATAGGACCGGACGGACTTATTATTTCTGATCCCGGTGTTTTTGAGCTTGCACGTGAATTTGCTCCGAATATAGAAAGACATATAAGTACGCAGGCAAATAACACAAACTGGATGACTTACAAATTTTGGTGGGACAGAGGAGCAAAGAGAGTTGTTTCGGCGCGTGAGCTTTCACTTTCCGAAATTAAGGAAATAAGAAATCATATCCCTAACGAAATGGAAATAGAATCTTTTGTGCATGGTGCAATGTGCATTTCTTATTCGGGAAGATGTTTGCTCAGTAATTTCCTTACCGGGCGGGACGCAAATCGCGGAGAATGTACGCATCCGTGCAGATGGAAATATTATCTCATGGAAGAAACACGTCCGAATGAATATTTTCCGGTATTTGAAAATGAACGGGGAACGTATATTTTTAATTCGAAGGACATGTGCATGATTGAGCATATACCGGAACTTTGTGCGGCGGGCATAAATTCCTTTAAGGTGGAAGGAAGAATGAAAACGGCGCTTTATGTGGCTACGGTTGCACGTACTTACCGAAAAGCGATAGATGACTTTTTTGAGGATCCGAAGAAGTATTATGACAACATCCCCGTTTATCGCGAAAATATATCAAAATGCACTTACAGGAATTTTACGACGGGATTCTTTTTTGGGAAACCGGGGCCGGACGCTCAGGTATATGACAGTAACGTTTATGTTAAGGAATATACGTATCTCGGAATGCCAAAAATCATTAATGATTCGGGGGAAGCGGTAATCGAACAAAAAAATAAATTTTCAGTCGGAGATACGGTCGAAATTATGCATCCCGACGGGACGGACAGTATATCGGAAGTCATATCGATAAGAGATGCGGACGGAAACTGTATGGATTCCTGTCCGCATGCAAAGCAGGAAATATATGTACGGTTTTCTGTTATGCCGAAGGAACATGAAATTATAAGATGCAAGGGAGAAGAATAAAACAGGCAGGAGGCAGTATGAAAGAAAGTAAAAAATATACACAATTGGGGTTAATGATATTCGGAATTATTGCGGGCAGCATAATATTGTATTTTGTTGTTTCGAATGTATCAAATATCATCGGTTTTTTGCAAAATGTTTTTAAAATTTTAACGCCGGTTACGATAGGAATTTGCGTGGCATATCTTATAAATCCCATCGTAATGGCATTGAATGGTTGGCTTCTTGAACTTTTTTCACGTACAAAATTAAAAAATGCCACAAAAAAGAAATTGTCAAAGGGTATAGCGATAGCCGTTTCGCTTATTGCATTTATTGCGATTATTGCTCTGCTTCTTTATCTTGTAATACCCGAGGTTATAGAATCTCTTATGATTCTTGTGTCCAACCTTCAGGGATACGGTACGACAATTTATGACTTTATTTCGGATTTGTTTAAGGATAACGAGGCTGTACAGGTACAGGTTTTGGAAATTCTTGACAATATGTTAAATTCGGCGATCGAATGGATCAAAACGGATTTGCTCGGAGAAGTGCAAAGGCTTATGTCTACGGTAAGTGTGGGAATAGTGGGATTTTTTAAGACTGCGATAAATATATTCCTGGGACTTTGCGTTGCCGTATATTTGCTTGTGAGCAAGAATCATTTTATCGGTCAGATAAAAAAGCTTCTTTATGCAACATTCAAAAAGGAAACCGTGAACTTAATCCTTGCAGTCGGACGCCAGACAGACAGCATTTTCGGCGGATTTATTTCGGGTAAAATCATAGATTCGTTAATTATCGGTATTCTTTGCTTTATCGGCTGTTCGATTATGAAGATGCCTTATCTTACGCTTATTTCGGTTGTTGTCGGAGTTACAAACGTCATACCGCTTTTCGGTCCCTGGATCGGAGCGGTTCCGTGTACACTTCTTATACTTATAATCAGCCCGAAGCAGGCTCTTATATTTGCAATATTTATTTTTGCTTTGCAGCAGTTTGACGGAAATATCCTGGGACCTACGATACTCGGCGATTCGACGGGACTTTCGGCATTTTGGGTTGTTGTTGCGATTACGCTCGGAAGCGGGCTTTTCGGACTCGCCGGGATGATTCTCGGTGTTCCGACTTTTGCCGTATTTTATTTCCTTATCAAGACATATGTGGAATTTAAGCTGAAGGAACACAATATGTCCGTTGAGTCAAACGAATATACGCAAATTAAGCGTATCGACCCGGAAACACTTACGCCGGAATATGTGAACAAAAATGTTTCAAAACGCGAAATGCGAAAGCAGAATGTATTCCAGGATGAGGTGACAAAGGAAGTTGCGATTGCGGCAAGGATTTCACGCAAAGAACGCGAGGAAAAAGAAAGACGGGCTACCGAAAATCTTGATGATTTCGGAAATATAATAAAAGGAAAAGAAGGAAACTTAAGTGAATGAGAAATTTAAAAAAATCTGGACGAAGACGGTAAACCGTGAAACTGTATGTTATATAATATTCGGCATACTTACAACGCTTGTCAATTGGATTGTTTATACT
>CAVJHK010000044.1:0-12970 GCA_963649295.1 Lachnospiraceae bacterium
GTTTCGTCCTTATTTCCCGACTGGTCGGAACCAACATTTTCTTTATCGCTTATATTTCCGGTATCCTTGCCTGTGTCGCCTTGGGTTTCGTCCTTATTTCCCGACTGGTCGGAACCAACATTTTCTTTATCGCTTATATCTCCGGTATCCTTGCCGGTGTCACCTTGGTTTTCATCTTTATTTCCCGAGGAATCGTCAGAAGCACCGGCATTAGACCCGGAATCCTTACCTGTATCGTCATCCTTGCCGGTTTTATCGGTATCACCGATGTTATCGTCTTTACCTACTTGTGAATCTTCTTCGCCGGAATGAGCAAGATTGTCTTCGTCTTCGCCATATTTTGAATCGTTCAAATCATTTCCGGCATCCGATGCTCCCGCATCGTTATCGTTTACGTTGTCGGTTGACTCACCGTCATCACTTTGTCCCGTTGTTGTATAATAGTCATCAAGGTTGCTTAATTGCGTTGCACCGCTCGAAATAAGCACGCCGTCTTCAAACGACGCTCCACCTCCCGAAAAAATCGAAAAGCTGTCGGACATAGATTTTATCATTGCTTCCGCTTTGCTTTCGTCAACGGATGACATTGAAAAAAGAAGCACGAAAAAGCAAAGAAGCAAATTCATGAGGTCCGAGAATGTACTCATCCATGCGGGAGAGCCTTTCGGCGGATCTTCCTGTTTCTTTTTCAAATTTATTCACCGCCTTCCTCATTGGCGTTTGCACCTGCCATGCTCTGTCTGCGCTCAGGTGAAATAAATGATTTGAGCTTTTCTTCGATAATACGCGGGTTTTCACCTGCCTGAATCGAAAGAAGCCCTTCAACTACAATTGTTTTTGCCATAATTTCGGTTTCGCTGTTCGATTTTAGCTTTGTTGAACCGGGAATGCATATCCAGTTTGCAAGCATCGAGCCGTAGAATGTCGTAATAAGGGCAATGGCCATGTTGGGGCCGACCGCACTGATATCCGAAAGATTACCGAGCATGTTTATGAGACCTATAAGCGTACCGATCATTCCCCATGCGGGTCCCATGGAACCCAAATTCTCCCAAAAAGATATTTTTGATTTGTGTCTTTCTTCTATGCATGAAAGCTCGGTTTCAAGAATGCTTCTGACAAATTCGGGATCCGTACCGTCGACAATAAGAAGAATTCCTTTTTTGATAAATTCGTCTTCTATGGAATTGTTTGCGGCTTCTTCAAGTGCAAGAAGGCCTTCCTTACGTGCGACGTTTGAAAGGTCAATTATTTGTTTTATGATTTCCTCTTCGTTAAAGCTGACTGTCTTTAAGATAAATTTAAACGATTTAAGGCAGTCAACAAAGCCTTTGATGCTGTCGCACATTACGAGTGAAACCGCAAAGGCACCGCCGAAGGTAATAAGTGCCGAAGGCGCATCAAGGAATGCAATTATACTCGCAACTCCGTCATCACCAAGAGAAATCGATATAAATACAAATATAAATGCCAAAACAAGACCGAGTATTGATGCTATATCCAAAACACGCACCTAGCCTTTCTTTTACGGTTAAACCAAGAACATTGAAGGAATAATTCCTTTAAGCCAATATTATTTCAATTATACTAAAAAAAGAGATAAGACACAATATATAATATACTATTTTTTAAAAAAATACCACATATAGAGAGCTTGACTTACAAATTATTTTGTAAAAATATGTCTCTTTTATATTTTTTGACAAGCTCGATCACCTCAAGCCTTGTTTCTTTCACCATTATTTTTTTTCCGGTTGTAAGCGTAATCGAAGTGTCCGGAACCTCTTCTATCGTTTCTATTAAGTCGGAATTCAATGTAAATTTGCTGTCGTTAAGACGTGTGAGTGAAATCATTTTCCGCTCCTTTTGTTATATCCCAAACGGGCGGCATAATTTATGCCGCCCAATCAAATTAAATCAATTATCTTTTAAGATTAATAAGTTCTTCAAGCAACGTGTCCGAGGTTGTGATAATACGTGAATTTGCCTGGAATCCTCTTTGCGTTGTAATCATATTTGTAAATTCGGTGGCAAGGTCGACGTTTGACATTTCGACAACACCTGTATTGAATGTGCCGCCGGATTCTGCAACACTTTTTCCTATTCCGTCAAATTCTCCGGAGTTTTGAGTTGACGAGAAAAGACTTCCGCCTACTGCTTCAAGACCGGATGCGTTTGCGAATTGAGCTACGACTATCTGGCCGAGAAGTCTCGAAACGCCGTTGTCGTATACACCGTAAATCAGTCCGTTTGAATCAACCGAGCATCCCGTCATATTTCCCGCCGAACGTCCTGCATATTGTCCGTCAAGATTTCCCTTTGTATATGAAAGCGACGTCGAACCGCTGTTTGCATACATTGTAAGTGACGAAAAATCAACGTCTATACCGTTAACCGGGAACGGATCACCCGCCGTATCGGTTGTGGACAAATCAAAATTTATGGCAGGGTATTCGTTGTCTTCAAGGTCTACGCTTGTATCAATGTTCACATATGAGAATTTGCCCGAAGATCCGTCAAATTTAAGTACAAAGCTTTCGGTGCAAGAGATTTCGCCCGTATCTTCGTCTACAAGTGTAAAATCATAGCTTGTTCCGCCGATCGTAAGCTCTACGCCGTCAGCCATTTGATATTTTTTTGTTGTTTCGTCGTAAGTCGTAAAAATGCTGCTGCCTTCCGAGTCAACGATATCCGTTACCGAAACATTGTAAAGCGTTGCATCTTCCGAATCCTGTGTAAGCGTGCAGTTTACCGTATAGCTGCGGCCCAAATTATCAAAAAACGAAAATGCCGTTTTTTTGCCTGTATCCGAATCAAATGCGCTGTCCGCAGAATCAATATTTCCCGAAAAATAAACGGCTCCCGTTGCTTCCGGTGAAGAATACATATTGTCGGGGCTCATTATTTTGAGTGCCGAAACAGTATCCGCAACCGTCTGCGTCTCGTCGTTCGGGTCAACCTGCCATCCCATTACGGCATAACCGTTTGCGTTGCAAAGCGTTCCGGCCTGATCTACGGTAAACGATCCCGCTTTTGTAAAATAATTTCCCGTTCCGTTGTTTACAACAAAGAATCCGTCACCCTCAATCATAATATCGAAGGGATTGTCCGTTCTTTGCGATCCGCCGGACGTCGAAACCGATGTCGCAATCGAAGAAACGGTTGAACCGAGACCGATTTGCATTGCATTTTGTCCCGCAGAACCTGTATCGGCATTGGGTCCCGTTGCCGACTGGCTCTTTTGATAGAGAACATCCGCAAAGGTTACCGTACTCGATTTAAATCCTATTGTATTAACGTTTGAAATGTTATTACCTATAACATCCATCTTGGTTTGATGGACTTTTAATCCGGATACACCGGAATAAAGTGATCTCATCATAGATAAAAGACCTCCTAAGTTTTAAGTTCCCCGTCAGGCATTCGGGGGAACGTCGCCTCCTGTCGGTCCGGCGACATATATCATATAAATAAATATCGGCAAATATTACTGTCTTCTTAAGGGCTGTTTAAAAATTATGCAATTACGGCTCCGTCAATATTCGAAAAAACCTTGTCGTCATCTCCCGAAACACATGTAACAACCGTATTATTCTTAAGATTTACAATAAATGCCACATCATCAACCATTATAAGGGATTCCTTTATTCCCTTTTCCGATGCACGCTTTGCACCCGTTTCAAGGCGTTTTATATCTTCATCAGACATATCGATATTCCTGTCGATAAGCCGTTCCGACGCATGCTTTGAAAATTTTAAGGATATATTCTTTTCCCTTTGAAGCGCGAGAATTTCTTCAAAACTCTGTCCTATGCCGGATGTACCGGTATTTGAATTCTTGGACTGAGAGCTTTTTAACATATCCCGCATTTGGTTGATGGAATAATTTTGATTAATATTTAAATTGTTCATTTTTACTCCAAACTTTACTCCAAACCGAATTCCGATCGTTCCATAAACATATATCCGTATTGAGCTTCAAACTCTTCGTCCGTAAGCTCGGGATAAAGAGCTCTTATTTCGTCATAATCAAATCCTATGAGGCTTCCGATAAGCTCCTCGTTTTCGATGACAATTGTTTTGTTTTCCGATTTTGTTTCGTTTGTATCTATGGATCCCGTGCTTTCGCCGCTTAAGTTTTCTTTTTCGCTTAATTTTTCAGTGTCCGTTTCTGCATCCATTTCTATCGTGCTTTTATTTTCGGAAGTATTATCGTTTTCTTCATTAACCTTCGGATGAGAATTATATATATTAATCGAAAAAGCGTTGTTTACGGTCGTATAATTTTTGTCGTCAAATACGACATCAAACGTATACTTACCCACCTCAAGTTCCTGTAAAAGATCCGCCGAAATACTTACCGTGCTTCCGTATGTGGTTACATAATCGGATGACAAAACAGTATTTCCGATTAAAAGATTTACATTTTTTGCTGTGGCCGTATCCGATCCCAAATTTACCTCAAATGTAATATTTTCGGGTTCGTCGCCGTTAAATGCATATTCGGCATTTTTGTTAACAACATAAGGCGCATTTTGCTCATAATAATAATCCGAATCGATGACCGAATAAAGATTGTCAATCGAATAAAGGCTTCCGTCAACGGACAATTTTGCTTCTCCGCCCGAATATGTGGCATAATCCACAAGACCGGATTTTTTGATTGTCTGCCCCGAGGCACTTTCCGTTGTAACTATAACCTGCTTTCCGACAAGTGAAAACACCTGGCTGTTTTCGGTCGTCGACGTAAGCGATTGCAGTTCCTCAAGCTGACTGAACGTGGCAAGCTGCGATATCCATTCGGTATTTGTGGATGGCTCAAGCGGATCCTGATTTTGCATTTCGGCAACAAGCAGCTGCAAAAAAGCGTCTTTACCGAGATTTGTCGTACCGGTGGTTTCAGTTTCTGTCGATGTGGACGTTTTTGCCGTTTTTTCCGTAAATGTTCCGTTTTCGATTTTTTGAATCAATAAATCGTCTGCCATGCTTTTACCTCAAATCATGCAACATAATTTACCGTACTTGTACCATTGTCGATATAGCTTTGTGCGGTAAGGTCATTATCCCCGAGCTTTTCGTTTATTTCGTCAAGCGTAAGCTCTCTTTTGTTTTTGTTTGCTTTATGATTGTCCTCGTTTTGTCCCGAATTACCGTTTTTGTCAAAAGCAAAATCGGAAACCGTCACTTCAATCGTGTCAACACGTATGCCCTGTTCGATAAGCTGCTCCTTAAACTGAATAAGGTTACTTTCGATTGCTTCCTTTGCGACACGTGTTTCTGCGGTAAATTTTGCCGTAACCGTATTGTCGGTCGATTCGATTTGGACATTTACTTTGCCTAAGTGTTCCGGTGTAAGACTTATTTCAAGTTTGGTTGTATCGGGTGTAATGTTTATTTTTATTTGTTTAAGAATCTGGTCTGTAATCATCCTTATATCCGTTGCGGCGGCGGTATCGGTGACACCCGTTAATTTCTGTTCAAATTTCTCGACAAACGTATTTACAAACTTTTCGGATAAAGACAAGTCTGTATCAAATGCCTTCTCATCGTTCTTTTTTTCTGTGCCCGTATTCTCACCTTCGTCTTTTGAATTTTTATATTCAAAAGAAATGGTTTTTACGTCCTCGTTTTGTATATTGCCGGTTTTATCATCAAGATTTCCGGTATTTTCACCCGGACTTTTAAGATTTACATTGTCTTCCGAATCAAATTTTTCCGTATTTTTTACCGAATCCGATATGTTTAAATTTTCAAAAGCCGAATTTATGACTTCGGAATTAAACAGTATGACATCTTTGTCCTTTGTCACCTCCGTCATTTCATAAATAAAGCTTTCACATGTCTTTAAAGCATTTTCGTCGGTAAGCAGCATAGTCACATCACCGTCATAATTTGTATTTACGAATAATTCGCGCAATGTGCCGGCATCCGTCAAATCACCGAATGTAATGCCGTTTTCATCTAAGAAATTTTTGATTTCGTCTTCGGAAATATCCAAAAATTTTTCAAATACGTTCGCAATTTCCGCAAGCAAACCTTCCACTTTTTCGATGTCGTCGGTTGTAATTTCTGTATCATCCGATTTGACATTTTTTAAATCGGTATTTTCGCCGCCATCACAAGCGTCTGCTTTTGCTTCCGTTTTTTTATTTACGGACGCTTCTGCTTCAATATCTTTTGTTACAGATGATTCATTTGTTTTGGACATCAATGTATTCTCTTTTTGCTTAATCGTATTCACGTTTGGTGATTCGGATATAACATTATTTTTAATACTCATCGTATCAAAAATTCCTGAAAACAAGTCTGTATTTTGATTGTTTCCGGATAAGGAATATGAGCCAAAATTAAACAAATTCCCCGAAACAAGATTTTGTACCTGCATTAAAAAATCCTCCTTTCGAAATTTTAGTCTGATCAAAAAGAGGATTAAATATTCTTTTTCATCAGCCACCGAGGTTATTCTTCACCCGATCGCTGCTTCATTCGATAAACCACTCTTGCCGCAAAGAGCGAATCATCCTTTGCAAACTGTGTAAGAATGTCCGAAACCTGCTGTGTCTTAAGACAGTCAAGAATCTCACATACGAAATCGACATCACTCGTATATTCTTCGAGTATTGCTGCCGCATCCTTTGCCTTCATTTTGGCAAGGTCGTTTGCTATTGTCTGTACAACCTCGTTTGCTTCCTGTTCGGATTTGAGTTCTTCATAAATCCTTGAAGCATTCTCGGGATACATTGTTTCAAACCATTCTATATATTCTGCGGCAGTCGGAGCTTTGTCATTAAAAACAATCTCGTTGTCAAATTCTTCACGCTGTTTAAGATAAGTTTCGTATTCTTCTTCAAAGTGTTTTAACGAATCGATTTCACTTTGAAGTTCAGCCTGTCTTGAAGCGTAATCGTTGTTTTCCTCAACATATTTATCGACAAGTTGTTCCAATTCCTTAATATATTCGTTTGCCTCTTCGATATTTTTGTAAGGATACTGCTCCCTGTAGGCTATCTCTTCGTCCGAAAGCTCCGGCAAAACAAGATTCAGATAAGGTACGTCCTCGATATAATCTCTGGCAAACGTCCCAAGTCCTCCCACATCAAATTTGATAAGCATTAAAAGCGTCGCAAGCCAAACAAGAACTATCAGAATTATGATAAAGAAAGTGGCAATTTTGCTTCCCACTCCGCCTTCTTTATTTTTTTCGTTATTGTTTTTAGCCTTTGCCATATTTACTCCGCATTAAATAATTATATACTGATTTTTGCAATTTATTGTTTTGTTCCGTGTCTGAAGGACACAAGCTCGTTTATTTCAAGCTGTTCCGTATATTCAAGTTCTTTTAACCAATCCTCGTATGCATGTTCCTTCAATTTTTCGTATATTTTACGTTCTTTAATCGCATTATTTAATTTTATCCGGGCATTATCGAGATTTTTTTCGGCTTTTTTTAATATAAGCGTCTGCTCCGAAATCTTTCCGTCGGTCGATTTTATAGCATTCTCTGTGAGATTAAGTTCTTTTGCGGAAATCATGCCGGATAAAAGTATTCGCTTATTGCTTATCAGCTCTTCACGCCTTAAAATAAGTGCCCGGAGCTTTTCTTCTTCCTCCCTAACACGCGCAGCGGCAAGAGAATATGCTATTTTTTCCTGTTCTTCAAGCTTAAGCTTTAAATTTAAAATACTGTTAAGCCTAAAAACAAACTTAGCCATTAAATATTCCTCTTAATAATTCAACAGTTTCGTCAAGAGTGAATTTTTCGGTTGTTTCCTGCATCAAAAATTCATTTACCTGTGCGATTTTTTGAATAGAATAATCAATTTCTTTGTTTGAACCTGCCTTATAGGCACCGATATTTATAAGGTCCTCCGATTCCGTATAGGTAGCTAAGACGTTTTTTAACGTATTTGCCGCTTTTTTGTGCTCAGGAGAAACAATCGATGACATAACACGCGAAATGCTTTGCAAAATATCTATTGCGGGATAATGATTCTTATGTGCAAGCTTTCGCGACAAAACAATATGTCCGTCCAGGATTCCTCTTGCCGTATCCGCAATCGGCTCGTTCATGTCATCACCGTCGACAAGTACCGTATAAATTCCGGTTATTGAACCCTTTTCGGTTCTTCCGGCTCTTTCGAGGAGCTTCGGCATTTCACCGTATACACTCGGCGGATATCCGCGCGAAACAGGCGGTTCACCGGACGCAAGTCCGATTTCACGCTGTGCCATCGAAAATCTCGTAAGACTGTCCATCATAAGAAGGACATCATTTCCCGTATCTCTAAAAAATTCCGCAATCGCCGTTGCGGTTTTTGCGGCTTTTTTACGTAATAATGCAGGCTGATCGCTTGTTGCGCAAACAATAATCGATCTCTTTAAGCCTTCTTCTCCCAAATCCCTTTCTATGAATTCTTTAACT
The DNA here is from genome assembly GCA_963649295.1 of Lachnospiraceae bacterium. Classification (GTDB taxonomy): domain Bacteria; phylum Bacillota; class Clostridia; order Lachnospirales; family Lachnospiraceae; genus RGIG3528. The sequence goes on from CAVJHK010000044.1 coordinate 8,423, forward strand.
TCACGTCCGCGTTCTCCGATTAAGGCAATTACGTTTATATCCGCTTTTGTATTTCTTGCAAACATACCCATGAGTGTGCTTTTTCCGACGCCGGAGCCCGCAAATATTCCGATTCTTTGGCCTTTTCCGAGTGTCAAAAGCCCGTCGACCGCCTTTACACCCAGAGTAAGCGCCTTATCTATCATTACTCTTTGCATGGGATTAGGCGGCATTGCCTCGGAATTATAATATGCTTCGGGAATAATTTCTATTCCGTCCATCGGACGTCCGAGACCGTCCAAAACCATTCCGAGATATTTGTTGCCGACAGGAACACCATATCCCGCGCCGCAGGACACAACTCTGTCTCCTATTGACACTCCTCCAATATCTTCATAAGGCATAAGAAGAATTCTTTCGTCATGAAATCCGACAACTTCACATAATACCTTTTTATCGGAATTTTTTATGATAATTTCACAGGTGTCATTGATTTTGGTTTCAAGCCCGGTTGATTCTATTGTAAGTCCGACAACCTTTACAACCTTGCCGTATGTATGAATAAAATTTTCGTTGCAGAGGTTCAAATATTTGTTTAAGTCCATCCGGCAGTCCCCAAAAATAAATGTATCAAATAAAAATTCTAAGCTTCCGAAAGCATGCAAAGTGCATCAAGAAGTCCCGTTGTAACGGTCTCCAAGCCGCATTCTATTATTTTTTCGTCATTTTCCAATATAACGGATCCTTCCGAAAGTGCGGCGGATACAGAAAATGTCAAATTTAATTTATCCTTAAATCTTTTGATTATATTTTCCGTATCCGGCGCAATGCGCGCATAATCTGTACTTGAAAGCTTTACCTCAAATCTTTCATCCTTCGGACACTTTTTTATTGCATTTGAAATCAGATATTCGATTACTTCGGAATGATTTTCGTAAGCGATACCGGTTAATTTTTTTATATAATTTATCAAAAGCTTGGTAAATTCCGGCTCAAGAGAAGCAATTTTTTGTTGATAATCCGCTTCAAGCTTTTCTTTTTTCAGAGTTAGACTTTTTAATTCCTCTTCTTTTTCGGCATTTGCTCTCTTTAAGCCGTCGGAATATCCTTCCTGTGACGCAAGCGTTATTATTCCAGCCTTTGCGGCTTCACCGTCCTTTTTTCCCTGTTCAACGGCTTCCGCTATTATTTTTTCGGCATCTTTTTTTGCATCCGCAAGAATTTTTGCGGATTCCCTGTAAATACTCGAACGTATCTCATCGGAAATTTGTGTCCGGACGTCAAATTCAACTTCTTTTCTTATCTGTTCCTTATATTCGTTTATTTCTTCTTCGGTAAGAGGTGTGGGCGCTCCCGGATCTTCCACTTCTTCTGCGGTAATTCCTGCCTTAAAGCTTAAGTCATCCGCACCCTGTTCACTTTCTTCGCCCGGAAATTGTTTATCCGGAAATTGTGTCAGCCACATATTTTTTTGAAGTTCTTTTATCTCTTCTTCTTTATCTCCGAAAGAAAGCTTTTTATATGATTTTGTGTCATAGGATACGGAATATCCTTTTATCATATTACTAGACAACGAGTTCATCTCCTCCGCCTCTTGCTATGATAATTTCGCCTGCATCTTCAAGCTTTCTGATGATATTTACAATCTTTTGCTGAGCTTCTTCGACATCCTTCATACGTACAGGACCCATGAATTCCATGTCTTCCTTTATCATGCTTGCAAGACGCTTCGACATATTGTTGAATATCGCCGCCTGAACATCTTCATTCGCATTCTTTAAGGCAATCGCAACCTCATTATTGTCAACCTCACGCAGCACTCTCTGTATCGAGCGGTCGTCGAGAGTAAGAATATCTTCGAATACGAACATCTTCTTTCTGATTTCGTCAGCAAGTTCGGGCTCGTCGATTTCGAGTGTTTCCATGATATGTTTTTCTGTACCGCGGTCTACCGTATTCAAAATATCTACAACGGCTTCCACGCCGCCGGCAATGGTAAAATCCTGATTTACGAGATTTGCAAGCTTCTTTTCGAGCACGCCTTCCACCTCTTTTATGACATCCGGTGATGTTCTGTCCATTTGCGCGATACGTTTTGCGACATCCGCCTGTTTATCCTGAGGCAAAGCCGAAATAATGGCGGCAGCCTGTGATGTCGAAAGATAAGAAAGAATAAGTGCGATTGTCTGCGGATGTTCCTCCTGAATGAAATTTAGGAGCTGGCTTGCATCCGTCTTTCTGATAAATTCAAAAGGACGAACCTGTAAGCTTGCCGTAAGTTTTCCGATAACCTCAATAGCCTTGTCTCCGCCAAGAGCTTTTTCGAGAAGGTTCTTTGCATAATCGATACCGCCCTCGGAAATATATTGCTGGGCAAGACATACCTGATAAAATTCGTCAAGGACTTCTTCTTTCAGAGCCTGATTTATACTTCTCGTGTTTGCGATCTCGAGAGTAAGCTGTTCAATTTCTTCTTCCTTCAAAAATTTGAATACATTGGACGATTTGTCCGGTCCAAGCGTAATAAGAAGTACCGCAGCTTTTTGCAATCCGCTGAGTTCACTTATCTTTGGTGATGAAGCCATAAATTTCTGCCTTTCCTTATTTGTTACATCCAGTCTTCGTTAAGCCAGTTTCTGAGAAGTGCCGCAACGGCTTCCGGATTTTCATCGAAGAATTTTTCTATCATTCTCCTGGTTTCTGATTCTTCACTGAACTCAACATCCTCAAGGCTCTGATTTTCTTTTGTTGTTGCAAGTAATTGCTCAATCGAAAGCTCAGGCTCAACTTCCGTAATCTCGACAGGTTTAAGTCCTTTGAGTATTACAAAAAGAAGAATAAGAAGAAGAACCGAAGCAAGCACGATCTGGATGATTACCGTTACGTTTATGTTTGATTCCTGATCATTTATAAATTGATAAACATCATATGTGACAAGGATAACCTTATCCTCATCTATACCAGTTGCAAGTGCAACAACAGTTACAAGTTCATCCGAGGTGTCGGTTCTTACGGGATCGGCATGATCCAGGATATATTTTTCGTATGTTGTGTCTTCCAATGCACCGAGAAGTTCAAGCTCCGTCTTTGTGCGTGTAACAACTCTTCGCGCTGTAACAGAAATCGAAGCACCCGTAACCGTGCCCGAATCATAAACCTTTTCGGTCACACGGACACTCGGCTCATAATAATCGTCCTGTGTCGAGGATTCGGAATTACCCGTACTTCCGGTTGTTATATAAGCGTCCGTTTCGTCATTCGAATCCGTTCCCGGAATATTTTCGTCGGAATTTGTAGATTCGGAAGTTGTTGTATGGCGCTCATAAAGCACACCGTGAATTTCTCCGTCTATCGGAATATATTCCTGAAACATTTCGGTTACCTTGTCCCAATTAAGCTCAAGGTGTGTTGCCACATCAACCTCGGTAAAGCCGTTCATAATAAGCGCGCCGGTAACATATTCCTTATATTCGTTTTTCAAATATTTTTCCATTGCAAGCTTGTCTGTAAGATCAAGCTCTTCCGTATCCGTAATGCTTCCGTCAAAAAGCACCTCGCCGTATTGATCGACTATCGTGATCTCATCCGTTGTTTCGTTTCCGAGACCTTTGGCGACAATTTGTGCAATACCTTCGACGCGGCTCTTATCAAAAGAAGAATTATATGAAATTATAACCGAAGCCGGAATCGTTTGATTTGCCGCTATAACCGAATTACTTGTATCCTTTGCGATATAATTTATCGATACTGACGTAATTCCTTTTATGCACATAATCGCTTTTTCCATTTTTGACTCGCTGCGCAAAAACGTACGAAGAAGTCTTTCGGAATTTGTTGTAGTAAGCGATGTGTCAAGAAGATCATCGATACTGAAGCCGTCATCCCCGATGTCTGACGAATAAATTGTAGTTACCGCTTCAACATAATAATCTTCGTCAACCATGACCGTCATTCCGTCAGAGTCGAGCTTTGATATATATCCCGCATTTTTGAGTGTCGAAACGGCACGGCTTGCATTTTCTGTTGTATCAAATTTGTAAAGCTCAGTATAATGAGTCCGCCCGAGCAAAAAAACAAGAAGCGAAATTGCAACAATAACTCCCGCAAAAACGGAAATTATTATCGTCTTTTGCTTTGTCGTCCACTTGTTCCAGTATTCAAGTGCCTTCTTGTATATATTTTTAATCTGTTCCGGCATTTTCATGACCCCTGACTTGACTTTTACGATTTATAGAAAAAATTTTAAAATTGCAAATTCATTATTTCCTTATATGCGTCAACAACCGCATTTCTGACCGCAACGGTATATTGCAAAGAAACATTAGCTTTTGTCTGTGCAACGAGGAGATCCGACAAGCTGTCATTTAATCCAAGCATATAGGATAGCTCCGCCTCTTCCGCCGCATTCGTATAATTTTCAGTTTCTTTTATCATGTTGCTTGCCGAATCAAGAAGTGCGGCAAAGCTTAAATTTCCGGTATTTTCAGAATTATTTGTATTTGAAGCCTTGTTTAAAATACCGTTTAAAGCGGATGTTCCCGAAATACCGTTTAAAGATAAGATATTGTC
>CAVJHK010000044.1:13031-14150 GCA_963649295.1 Lachnospiraceae bacterium
TTTTTATGCTCCTATTCTCCGATATCCATAGCCTTCAAAAGCATATTTTTGGTTGCATTGAAAGCACTTACGTTTGCTTCGTAGGAGCGATTTGCATCGATAAGGTTTGTCATTTCGGTAACGGTATCAACATTCGGATATGTGACATATCCGTCCTCGTCCGCGTCGGGATTTGAGGGCTCATAAACCTTCTTCATCGCAGTAACGTGATCTTCTACAATCGATGTAATCTTTACGCCGTTTCCGACATTTTGCTTGTAGCTTACACCCGCAGCCGCAGACTTAAGCGCATTTTGAAAGTTTGTATTTTCGTTTGACCTTTCCGCAAAGGTAACCGTCTGCCGGACATAAGCCGTACCGTCTTCCGTTCTTGTTGTATTTACGTTTGCAATATTTTGGGCAATGATATCCATTCTTGTTCTTTGTGCGGTCATGCCGCTTGCGGAAATATTTAACGTTGACATTATGGACATATGCTACCTCCTAGCTTTGCAAAACCATCTTAAGACGGTTGAATTCCTGATTGATTGCATTTATATAAGCATAATATTTTATTTGATTGTCGGCAAGATAAGCATTTTCGGTATCGATATCGACATTGTTGCCGTCATAACGATAACTCAATTCTTCATAATCCGTATAAACCATCGGATTAAGCGAATTCAAATTAATCGAAGCAACCTTTTTGTCAAGATTTTTGGTATTTGTTCCCGACATTGCACTTTGAAGAAGTGATTCAAAATCAAGATCCGAACGCTTAAAATCAGGTGTGTCAACATTTGCTATATTGTTTGAAATGATTTCGTTCTTTGTCCAGCTCGCACTTGCGGCTTTATTTAAGACATCGATATAATTATATGCGTCTGTATTTATCATAAATACTCCAATCTTCTCTTGTAGAATAAGCCGGCTGCAAAATACTACCGTGATAAAACTTAAAGATATTATATCTTATTTTTACAAAAACACAATATATATTCCGAGTTTTTTTTTAAGAATACTAAATCTTGTGTTGATTTGTGCCGATATATATGTCTTCAATATTTTCGAAACGGCAAAAAATGCACTTTTATTGTACCTTTATATTCTGTATAAAAAGCAAAAAGGACTCTGTTAACA
>CAVJHK010000045.1:0-13956 GCA_963649295.1 Lachnospiraceae bacterium
TTTTATTCATGAATTAAATCTTACCGAAGAAAAAAAACTTGTTTTCGGAGGTATGATGAATGTGGGAAAAACATTTTCGGGGCGTCTCATCGGCGGATGTGTCGACTGCCTTGTGACGCTGCTCGGGACAAATTTTGACAAAACACGTGAATTCATAAAGAAATATGAGAATGACGGAATCGTATGGTTTTTGGAATGCTGTGATCTGAGTCCTGTGGGTGTGCGCCGTGCTTTTTGGCAAATGAGCGAGGCAGGCTGGTTTGAAAATGCAAAAGGCTTTATAATCGGGCGTCCGATGCATTTTGGTGAAGAGGCGTTCGGACTCGATATGTATGAGGCTGTTATGGGAGTGCTTAAAAAATATAATGTTCCGGTAATTATGGACGCGGATCTCGGTCACCTTCCGCCCGCAATCCCCATTGTGACGGGAAGCATGGCGAAAGTAACCGCAGACAATAATATTCATATAAAGATGAGCTATCTGTAAACCGGTGGGAGATAATAAAATTCATTTTAATCGATTTTTTCGCCCGTAAGCATTTCATAGCATGAAATGTATTTTGAAATTGTTTTTTTGACAATATCTTCGGGCAAAGTGTAATTGCTGTCGGGATTTGCCTTTAACCAGTCTCTTGCGAATTGTTTGTCAAACGATGGTTCAGGCTGCCCCACCTTGTATTCCGAAAGAGGCCAGAACCTTGATGAGTCGGGAGTAAGCATTTCGTCCGCAACGGTTACGTTTTCTTCTTCGTCAATACCGAATTCAAATTTTGTATCGGCGATTATGATTCCTTTTGAATATGCATAATCGGCGCATTTTTTGTAAAGAGCGATGGATGCGTCTTTGATTTTTGTGGCATATTCGCTCCCGTGACTCGGAAAATATTTTTCGATAACATCAATCGATTCTTCGAACGAAATGTTTTCGTCATGAAGTCCGATTTCGGCTTTTGTGCTCGGAGTGTAAATCGGCTCCGCAAATTTTTCGGATTCCTTAAGTCCCGCAGGAAGCTTTATGCCGCATACGATGCCTGTTTCGTTGTAGCTTTTTAGGCTGCTTCCCGTTATATATCCGCGGACGATGCACTCAATCGGAATCATGCGAAGCTTTTTTACCATCATTGTGCGCCCTTTAAAATATGGATCTTTAAAAAAGTCGGGCATTTTATCGGTATTTGTTGTTATCATGTGGTTGTTTATGATGCTTCCCGTCATGTTAAACCAAAATTCGGACATCTTTGTGAGAACGATGCCCTTTTTTGTTACCGAATTATTAAGTATTACGTCAAAACAGCTTATTCTGTCCGTTGCAACAAGGATAAGCGAGTCACCGTTATCATATATTTCTCTTACCTTTCCCGTCTTTACGGGTACAAAAGTGTTTTCCATGAACATTCTCCTTTTTTTGGTACGGCGGAAAAATCCATAATCCATAATCCGCATGAGCTTTATCGATACCGGTATTCTAACATTCCTAATTCATCCCGAAAAATCAAATTTTGTTCTTATTTTGATAAGCATATGTTATAGGGAAAAGCAATTTCCGATAAGAATGCTTTATTAAGCTAACAAACCCTTTTTCAGATAAATTTATGAAAATTTTATAGTTGCGTATAAAATTAAATTGATGAAAGAAGGGATTTATTTTATAATCAAAAGATACAGACATAAAAAAGGCAAAAGACGCATAAAGCGGTGCAGCACGGGAGTTTCAGTAATTCACCAAAAGGGAGAATCGGTATGACGCAATCCAATATGTGTTCCAGAGAAGATATAATGAATTTTTTGCTTGACAGATATAAGTGCGACCTTGAGAGGATAGTTGGGATGTCGGAACGTGACCCTGACGGAGCAAGGGAGTTTCTCGATAAAACGGTAAAGCTTCTCACGATGACCGATACTACGATGAAGGACATCGTGCAAAAATTGCTTGACAGGGTATGCTCATTTTTTGGGGCCGATACCGCTTATGTGATAAACGCGGGACGTGTATCCGGAATGTATGTAAATTCGGAATATTACAAAGATCCCGAAAAAACAAAGTATTTGCCGCTTGTGTCTGAATTTTCGCTTATGGCCATAAACCGCGTGCGAAATGAAATGTCACAGGATCTTGTCTGCTTTTTGCCGGATGTAAGCAAAATAAAAAAAGAAAATCCCGAGGTTTATGCTCGTCTTAAAGCTTTTAAAACATACAGCATATTGATGATCCCAATATTCAGAAAAAAAGATCTTCTCGGCATTGTCATAATAAACAATATGACAAAGCGTTACGGAGACATCGGTGCGATGAGACTTATAATGGAACTCTTAATGAGCCTCAAAGCCGAGCAGGACACATTTGAATATAAATTGAATCTGCAGCAGGTGCAGCGCGAGGCAAGGATTAATTCGTTATATAACGAAAAGATGTTTAAAACGGACAAAACTCTTAAGTTTACAAGCATTCTTGCACAAAACCTGTCAAAGCACTTTGCGAAAAGCATTGTCATAAAAATTGCGGCGGATACTTATTATGCACTTTCCGACGCAAATTATGTATATAACGGGGCATATGTTCATGACGGTGCAGAAGAGTATGTAAAAAAAGAGCTTTTGGATTCGGCAATAGAAAATTACAGGGAGGATTTGAAGGTATTTTGTGATTTTTCGACTTTGCCCGCACGATTAAAAAACAAAGAAGAAATAAGCATAGAATACATAAATTATGAGAGCAACTGGTGCAGGGCAAGTTTTATAAAGGTTGACGAGGACGATAATTCCGAGCTTAAGCACGTGCTTTTTGTGGAAACGTTTATCGAAAACGAAAAAACAAAGGAAGGAAGCCGCAAGCGCTTTGTACGTTCGCTTTCGGAGCCTTATGATGCCGTTTATCTCCTTGACCTCGACAAAGACACAATGGAGCCTCTAAAGTCGTTTGGCGACGGATGCCGGTGTGAGATGATCGATGCCGGAATCACAATGAAGCTCAAGGTGTGGAAAAGTGAATATCTTTATATCGATGCATCCGACAAAATTGTTGATTTCTTTGATCTTGTGAATATAGAAAAGGCACTTAGGGACAACGAAAAAATATCCATGGAATTTGCAACAACCAAAAACGGATGGGTTAATTCGGAATTTATTGCATATGCGAGAAATACAAACGGTGAAGTGAGACAAATTCTTTGGACCACCAAAAACATAGCCCGCCGCCGCAACGAAAAAATTCTTGAAAATATTATTTCGGGCGCGTGGGTGGCGCTCGGCTATATAAGCATTCCGCATAATATTTACGATTTGTCGGTCGGAACGCCCACAATATACAAGTTTCTTTCAAAATCAGGAAATATTGACCTGGCAATCGGTGTGCTCGGACTTTTTGTGTCGGATGATTACAGGGCAAAAATGAGAGAGTTTGTGGATTTTTCGACTCTTACCGACAGAATACTGGGTAACAAGGAGATTTCCGCCGAATATATAAACAAAGACGGTGAATGGCGCCTTGCAAGCATGTCACCGCTTACATACGACGAATCGGGAAACATTACCGAATTTACGTTCGGAATAAAGGATATAGATGTTCTTAAAAAGCGAGAGCTTGAGCGTGAAAGGGAGCTTGAAGATGCGCTTGAAGAAGCAAAACGCGCAAGTATCGAAAAAAACAATTTCTTTTCAAACCTGAGCCATGACATACGTACTCCCATGAATGCGATAATCGGGATGACGAGAATTGCGAGGGACAATATAAAAGACCGGGATCGTGTGCGCGAATGTCTTGACAAAATAGACAAGAGCTCGTCACATCTCCTTGCGCTCATAAACGACTCACTCGATCTTTCACGCATCGAGAAAGGCAAAGAACAGATACAATACGAAAGCGTAAATTTAAATGAGCTTCAAAACAATTTTATGTCTATAATGCAGGGATATATGGTTGACAGAAAGCTTGAATTTGTGACGGAGACGGAGCCGCTTATTGCGGAATACGTGTTTACGGACGAACTTCATTTGCGTCAGATTATATTAAATATTCTTTCAAATGCCGTAAAATATACGCCCGACGGCAAGCGCATAATTTATAGGACGGAAAATCGTATTTCCGATGACGGACAAAATTTACATATACGTTATATTGTTGCAGATTCCGGAATCGGAATGAGCAAGGAATTTATTAAGCATATTTTTGAACCTTTTTCGCGAGTTGACAGAGACGGTGATAATCCTCGCCTTAAGGGAACCGGGCTCGGAATGGTAATAGTCAAAAACTTTGTCGATATGCTTCACGGCAAAATCGATATTCAAAGCGAGCTTGAAATGGGCACCGTCGTGACGGTTGAATTTGATTTTAAGATTGATTTGAATCCGCAGCTTTGCACGGAAAATCCCAAAACAGAAGAAGAAATGCCCGAAACCGACCTTCACGGCACACGCATAATGCTTGTTGAAGACAACGAAATTAACCGAGAAGTGGCTATAGACATACTTAAAAGTTTGAATCTTACGATTACGGAAGCCGTAAACGGACAGGATGCGGTGGACAAGTTCAGAGAGTCGGGTGTGGGCGAATACAAGTGTATTCTTATGGACATAATGATGCCGGTGCTTGACGGATACGAAGCCACCAAAACGATAAGGGCAATGGACAGGGAAGACGCAAAAACCGTTCCCGTTATTGCAATGACAGCAAATGCTTTTATGGAAGACATAAAGGTGGCAAAGAATGCGGGAATGAACGATCATATCGCAAAACCCGTCACACCGGAGATAGTCAAAAAGACGCTTAAGAAATATTTGAAAGCTTGATTTTTGCTTTGTTTTGGTGTAACATTTCAGCGCTATTTTATATCGATTTCGGAGAAAAAAATGGAACACAATTCGTTGCCCGCAAAATATACATTTGTCGAATTTTCGGCAATCGACAAGCTTACAACATATTTAAACAATCAAAGCATTCCGCTTGAAATGATAGTATCGGTTGCGTTTGATCCGAGACTTAATGAGTGGGTCCTTGTTTATCTTAAATACGATCTCTAAAACGGTGGCAGGGGTGAAAAACAAAAAAATAATCGGATATAAGCTGTTTGCGGCTTTTTATAACTTTTTTTCGCTTTTTCCGCGCGGAAAAAACAAGGTTTTCTTTGTTATGACTCACGATGAAAGCATGACGGGAAACTGCGGAACGATGTATTTAAAGCTTAAAAACATAGTACATGTGAAAAGGCTCACAAGGACGGACACTGCTCTGTCAGCCAATGCTTTCGGGCTTTTTAAATTTTTTGTCGTAAAGAGCTTTGAAATGTCTCGTGCGAGAACAATTTTTCTTGACAACACGTTTTTGCCGATGGCTTTTTGCAAAATTCCGTCTTCGACGCGAGTTGCGATGCTTTGGCACGGTACAGGGACGGTGAAGCGATTTGGTCTTGACACGGACACGGGAGATTTGCGCATGCTTGAAACATTGGCTCACAAAAAAATCACGCATCTTTTTGTGGCATCCGATTATACCAAAAAAATTTATTCGGGGTGCTTTGGTATGACGGTAGACAAAATATATGTAACCGGAAGTCCGAGGTGCGACGAGCTTTTTGAGGCTGCATCGGAAATTCGTGAAAAAAAGCCGCATAAATTTACTGTTCTTTATGCGCCCACGTTCAGGGAAAAAATATCCGATTTTGACATAAAGCGCGATATGATGATTTTTCTTCGCAAATTAAAAGAAATATGTCCCGGAGTTCAGGTGCTTTTTAGACTTCATCCTTATGTAGCAAAGAATTTTTTTAAAAACAATCAAATAAAGATATATGAAAATTGTGTAGATGTGTCGCCGGAGTCCAATCTGAACATGATTTTAAAAAGAACGGACTTGCTCATAACGGATTATTCTTCGATTTTTTATGACTATCTGATTTTGAAACGTCCTATTATATTTTATGCGCCCGATGTGCAGCATTATGAGGAATATGAGCGCGGTTTTTATGAAAATTACGCATCATTTGTTCCGGGAGTGATAATCCAAAGCCCTTTGGAACTTGCCGAAAAAACGGCGGAATGTGCAAGAGGCGCGGACATAATGAATCATGAAAAGGTGAATTTGTTTTTTGATACGGCATTTAAATATAAGGATTCCGACAGCGCAAACAGGATTTTGGAAGTTTTGAAATTTAAATGATTGCATGATTATGTATTAATTTGTATAAAATTTTTTAAAATTATGATTGACAATCAAAAAAATCAGTGGTAAAGTAACCGAAAACCGATGAAGAAGAGTAAGTAGTTTTCATATCTGCTTTAAAGAGAGCTGCGGATGGTGTGATCGCAGCAGTAAGAATGATTATGAATGGGCTTCCGAGGGCAAACCGAACCTTTGAGTGTACATAAAAGGTAGGTGAGACGGAGCGGGCACTCCGTTAACAACGGCAGCGTATAAAGGCTCTCATAAGGCTGAGTACGAATGAGCGGATGTGGATTATCCACACCAAGCAGGGTGGCACCGCAGGAGATGAAAATTTTTACCTGTCCCGGCATTAATTGCATGGGACAGGTTATTTTTTTAAGAAATAATCTTTCCCATATAACAAAAACTGTTATCAAAAAGGAGAAAGATTATGAAAAAGACACTTAAAAAAGCAATTACATTATTCCTTGCACTTTCACTTATTCTTGCATTTGCGGGATGCGGTAATTCCGAATCCGGCAAAAAAACATACAAGGTCGGCATATGCAATTATGTTGACGACGCTTCGTTAAACCAGATTGTCGAGAACATTGAATCCACTTTAAAGACATATGAGTCGGACGATGTAACAATCGAAATTCTTTATCAGAACTGCAACGCAGATTCGAATGTACTCAATCAGATCATTCAAAATTTCATTTCGCAAAACGTTGATCTCATGGTAGGTGTTGCAACGCCTGTTGCAATGGCAATGCAGGCGGCAACGGAAGACAATAAGATCCCCGTTGTCTTTGCGGCGGTTTCGGATCCGGTTTCGGCAGGTGTTGTTGAATCACTTGCGGCACCCGGCGCAAATATCACGGGAACATCGGATTACCTTGATACGGCATCGATTTTCAATCTTATGTTTGCGGCCAATCCCGCGATTAAGACGGTCGGTCTTCTTTATGACGCCGGTCAGGATTCGTCAACAACGGCAATCAAAGAAGCAAAGGAATATCTTTCGGCAAAGGGCGTAAACTATAAGGAATATACGGGAACAAACGTATCGGAAGTAATGATTGCAGCAGATGCACTTGTTACGGATAAGGTTGATGCAGTGTTTACACCGAGCGACAACACGATCATGCAATCAGAGCTTTCGATTTACGAAAAGCTTGCGGAAGCAAAGATTCCTCATTATACAGGCGCTGATTCGTTTGCGCTTAACGGCGCATTTCTCGGCTACGGCGTTGACTATATCAACCTTGGCAAGGAAACGGCAGAAATGATAAAGGAAATCCTGATCGACGGCAAATCCCCCGCATCTGTACCCGTTCGCACGTTTGACAACGGCACCGCAACAATCAACACAGAAACCTGCGCAAAAATCGGCTTTGATCTTGAAACAATCAAAACAACATTTGCACCGCTTTGCACAAGCGTAAAGGAAATACAGACCGCAGAAAATTTCTGATTGAAAGGTGATAAAAAACGACAGAACAATCGATAAAAACCAGATTATAAAATATTTTTTGACTTTATAACAAATTGATTTTATTACAAATTCCCCGGGAGACTTTATATGCTTGGATTATTTCAAACAACTATTGAACTTGGACTCATAAGCTCGCTTACGGTGCTTGCTTTGTTTTTAAGCTATACAATGCTTAATGTATGTGATTTGTCGACTGACGGCTGTTTTACTCTCGGCGCATGCGTGGGCGCGATGGTTGCGCTTTCCGGACATCCCGTGCTTGCGATTTTTGCGGCGGCGGGCGCAGGTATAATATCGGGCTTTGTTGTTTCGATACTTCAGACCAAAATGGGCATAGACAGCCTCCTTTCGGGAATTATCGTAAATACGGGACTTTATTCGATAAACATTGCGATTATGAAAAATTCCTCGCTTGTCAATTTAAACAAGTCGGAAACCGTATTCACAATTACGAAAAAACTTCTTCAAAATACATTTCTTGCCTCGTGGTATAAGACGATAGTCGCACTTATCTTTGTAATATTTGTGATCTTGTTTCTTTCACTCTTTTTAAAAACAAGGCTCGGACTTGCGATAAGGGCAACGGGAAACAACGCGGCAATGGTTAAAGCGTCGTCTATAAATCCGGCCCTCACGACAATCATAGGACTTTGCATCGCAAATGCGTTTACGGCAATTTCCGGATGCCTCCTTGCCGCCCAGCAAAAATCCGCAAATATCGATATAGGAAGCGGAATGGTTACGGTTGCGCTTGCGTCACTTCTTATCGGAAATGCGTTTATGGGAAAGGGCAGTATTACAAAACGTGCAATCGGCGCAGTGCTCGGCGCAATAATTTTTAGGGTTGTATATACAATCGCAATACGCTTTAATATGCCCGCATCGATGCTGAAGCTTGTTTCTTCCGTAATTGTAATTATTGCGATATCGGGGCCTTATTTAAAATCAAAATATCCGGTGCTGCTCAGAAAAATGTCTTTAAAAAAGGAGAATCGCAATGCTTGAGCTTGTAAAAATATCAAAAACGTTTAATCCGGGGACAATAAATGAAAAGGTTGCGCTGCATAACCTTTCGCTTACCATAAACGACGGCGATTTCATTACGATAATAGGCTCAAACGGAGCCGGAAAATCAACGCTTTTTAATGCGATTGCGGGATCCTTTATTACGGACGCGGGCAGAATTTTGCTTGATAAGCGTGACATTACAATGCTTTCCGATCACAAGCGGGCAGCCTTTATCGGACGGCTTTTTCAGGATCCGATGCTTGGATCGGCGCCCGGCATGACGATAGAGGAAAATCTTGCTCTTGCCGCCAAAACGGGTAAATGGCTGTCGGGAATTACCAAAGCCGAAAAGAAAAATTTCAGAGAACGTCTTGAACTTTTAAATATGGGACTGGAAGACAGAATGAACCATCCGGTGGGGCTGTTGTCGGGCGGACAAAGGCAGGCGCTGACGCTTCTCATGGCAACATACAATCCGCCGAGAATTTTGCTTCTTGACGAGCATACGGCGGCACTTGATCCCGAAACCTCCGAAAAGGTTATCACTCTCACCAAAAAAATTGTGGAGGAAAACAGGCTCACGTGCCTAATGATTACGCACAATATGCAGCAGGCGCTTGAAATCGGAAACAGAATCATAATGATGGATTCGGGGCGCATAATTTTTGATGCGGAAGGCACAGAAAAGAAGACACTCACAACGGACTTACTTCTTGCAAAATTTAAGGAAAATGCCGGAAAAGCGCTCATGAACGACAGAATTTTGCTGTCAGAATAAAAAAAACAAAAAAATTCAATTTAGTGTTGCATTATCACTTTAAAGTGATATAATGGCACAGACAAGTCATATGACAAACACAGGAGATGCTTTATAAAAGCAACCGAAGGAGTAACGCTCTCAGGTGCCGGAAACGGTGGGTACTGTGTTTTGATGACACTCCGGAGAAGTCCGAATAAGGATGCCGAAGGTGCAAGGCAAGGGACCCCTCGCTAATCTCTCAGGCAAAAGGACGGAGCATAAGCTTAAAGCGGTTAAAAACTGCTTTTTGTTATTTTGCTTACTGCGGAGTATATGTTTACTCCGTTTTTTTTGTTATATTCGGAACTTTGCTCCCGTACGGCAAAAAAGCTTCGTGAGGAAGCATAAATACAAATTATTCTTGGAGGAATATGAAATATGTGGGACAGCTTTATTGAAGGTGTGACAAAGGTAAACGATGTCGTAAACGGATGGGTGTGGGGATGGCCCGTAATTATCCTGATACTCGGCACGGGATTGCTGCTTACGATTAGACTCAGAGTGATGCAGGTAAGAAAGTTTAAGGAATCGATAAACGAGACGATTGTCCCGGTTATTAAGGGCACCGAAGGCAAGGACGGAAAGAAAAAGGACAAAAACCAGGTTTCGCAGTTTGAAGCCTTTTCTGCAGCAATTTCGGGTACGGTCGGAACCGGCAACATCATAGGCGTTACATCGGCGATTCTTACCGGCGGACCGGGCGCGGTTGTATGGATGTGGATTTCCGCATTTTTCGGAATGATCACAAACTATGCCGAAAACGTGCTCGGACTTTATTACAGAAAAAAGAATAAGGACGGTAGCTTCTCGGGCGGTGCGTTTTATTATATCTCAAACGGAATTCATCAAAAGTGGCTCGGATATTTTGCGGCAGTATTCTGTATGGTTGCGGCAGTAGGAATGAGCGGAGTGCAGACAAACAAGATAACGGGAACTTATTCCTCGTTATTTGAAAATGACACAATGACATTCAAAATCATTATCGGCTGCATAGTCGCAATTTGCACATGCGTGGTAATTATCGGCGGTATCAAGAGAATAGGAAGAATCGCTTCAATGCTTGTGCCTTTCATGTCACTTCTCTTTATTGTTATGTCGCTTATTATTATTTTTATGAACGTAACTGCAGTGCCCGAGACATTTAAGGTAATTTTTACATCCATGTTTTCTACAAAGGCACTTACGGGCGGTGTAGGCGGATATGTTTTCTCGCAGATCATAAAGAAGGGAATGGCACGCGGCGTTTTTTCAAACGAAGCGGGTCTCGGTTCAAGCGTAATCGCACATTCGGCATCCGAAACAAGAGAGCCGGTAAAGCAGGGACTTTGGGGTATATTTGAGGTTTTCTTTGACACATTTGTAATTTGCACACTTACGGCACTTGTAATTCTTACGACAAATATCGGAAACGGAGCTTTTTATACGGCTGAGTTCGGAGCCAAAGCCAGCGATAGCGCCGTTGCACTCGGAGCATTTTCGTCAAATCTCGGTGCATTCGGAACAATCGCCTTTGCAATCATTCTTCCGTTATTTGCATTTACAACTATTCTCGCTTGGTCGTTCTACGGCGAAAAAGCTACGGAGTTTTGTTTCTCATGGCTTTCGGAGCGCGGACAGCAAATTGCCGTACTTGTTTTCAAGTGCCTTTATATCGTATTTATAGTGGCAGCGGCTGTTATAAAATCAGACCTTGTTTGGGCACTTGACGATACGTTCAACGGCCTTATGGCTCTGCCGAACCTTGTTGCGGTTGTGCTTTTGAGCGGACAGCTTGTAAAAATCACAAAGAACTATTATGACAGAAAAAAAGGCGCAGATATCGAGCCCATGCTTTCGGCATATCCGGAACTTAATGCTGAATTCAAAGAAGACTTAAAGCGTGGCAAAAATTATAATTAAAGCAAAAGTATAATCAAAATAAAAAACTCCCTGTACCATAATCGGTACAGAGAGTTTTTTTAATGCGAAAATTCAAAAATAACAGACTTATATATTTTTTACTTTTTCCATTGCCACTTCGACTGTTTTGTCCATGTCAAAATATTTGTATTCCCCGAGACGTCCGCCGAAAATTACGTCAGGTGTTTTTTCCGAAAGCACTTTGTATTTATTGTAGAGATTGCTGTTCTTTTCGTCGTTTACGGGATAGAAAGGCTCGTCGCCCGGCTTCCATTCGGAAGAATATTCGCGGGAGATTATTGTTTTTGGAATATCGTTTCCGTTTTCGTCCTTTCCGAATTCAAACCACTTGTGCTCGATGATGCGCGTCCAGGGTGTTTCGCGGTCGGTATAATTTACTGCGGCATTTCCCTGGAAGTTCGGCATGTCAAGCGTTTCGTTTTTGAATGTTACAAGACGATATTCGAGCGGACCGAATTCGTAATTAAAATATTCGTCGATAGGACCGGTATAAATGATTTTGTCTGCAAGATGAGTGAATGACTCTCGGTTTTCGAGAAAATTTGTATTTAATCTTACTTCGATGCCGGAAAGCATGTTTTCAATCATCTTTGTATATCCGCCGATGGGAATTCCCTGGTAAAGCGCGTTAAAATAGTTGTTGTCATAGGTGAGACGGACGGGAAGACGCTTTATGATGAATGCGGGCAGATCCTTGCAGTCGCGTCCCCATTGCTTTTCGGTATATCCTTTTACGAGACGTTCGTAAATGTCGCGTCCGACAAGCGAAATTGCCTGTTCTTCAAGGTTTTTGGGAGTTCCTTTTATTTCTTTCTTTTGCTCCTCTATTTTTGCGGCGGCGTCTTTAGGTGTCGCAACACCCCACATCTTGTTGAAGGTGAACATATTAAAGGGCATCGAATAAATTTCACCCTTATAATTTGCAACGGGTGTGTTTGTAAAACGGTTAAATACGGTGAATTTGTTTAAAAAATCCCAAACAGGCTTGCTGTTCGTGTGAAAAATGTGAGCACCGTAAATGTGGACATTTATGCCTTCTTGGGTTTCGGTATAAATGTTTCCGGCAATGTGCGGACGCTTGTCGATCACAAGAACCTTTTTGCCCATATCTGTGAGAAGTCTTGCGCATGTTGCACCATAAAGCCCCGCACCGACAATCAGATAATCGTACATAATTTTTTTCCCCTCTTTTTTTAGTATTTTTTAAATATTGAAGTAAATGCTTTTGTTTCTCATTTATTCCGTAATTTCAATCAGATCGATTGTGCTGTCAAGATAATCCGACAAATCCTCTTCGGTTACATCACGGAGCTGCTTGTATACAAGTCTTGCGGATGCCCTGTATTCGGAATCGGAAAAAGGATCGGAGATTGAAAGATAGGTCTCTTTATTGTACCATGCCGTGCATGAGTCGTGCAATACTTCGAGTAAGGCAGCTTTTACAAATGAAGTTTCAAATAATTTTTCTTTTGCGTCTTTTACCAAATTTACGTTTTCTTCGTCCATCACATAGTCGTCTTCGGATTCGGTTTGCGGAATCAAAGGCGCCGCATCGTTAAAAATAAAGCATAAGGCATATATTTCGGTATGAAGATTTGTTTTCTTTTCGTTTACTTTAAAAGAAGAAATGCTGTCATAAACAAAGGAATTGAAAGAATTTCTTTGCTGTCCGATTTTATTTAAACGGGCCGCAGTGGTATATTTTTCGACATCACGATTTGCGTTATCGATAATTCCGGAAAGTGTTTCGTTTTTTGTTTCTGCCGTAAGAAAAAGTGCGGCATCCGCAGAGAAAGATATAAAGCATGAGTAAATCGGTGACAAAATCATAAAGAGCGAAAACATGAGGCTCACAACGGAAATAAGCGCAATCGACAATTTATCCCAGACGTTCGTTGAGTCATCGTCATCATCGTTATTACCGGCATTGCTGCAGTAATTATTACGGTTATCGTTATTGTCGGATTCAAGTTCGCTATCCTTATTTTTTTCCTTTGAATCAAATTTCTTTTTTGAACTTACGGCAGCATGCTCACTTTTTGATTTTACGAAGTTTATCGCAATTTTCTTTGCAATCGAATGAATTACCGGATAAAGGATAAAATAAATCAAAAGGCAAAGAAACGAAAAAACAAAAGCAAACAGCATGTCGGTAAGAACAATATTATTTGTTATGTCCGCGGGGATCAAGGACATAATAACCGAAAGCCTGATATGAGACAGGGCAGAAGTGATTACGGGAGTAAGAACAAGTGCCGATATCCCCGCAATCACATTTGCGATAAGATATGCATATGTCGGCTTTTCGTCGGATTTGAAAGCGCTGACGACTTTTATGGCAATCAAAATCGCGGTCAATATAAGAATTGCAAGCTTGATAAGCTGATACATAGGTTTCCTCTGTTCTTATAGATTGTTATAAGTTATATAAAACAACCCCGTTTCTGTTAAACAAAACCTAAAACGGGGCGTGAAAGTGTGTTAATGTGGCATGACGGGAAATCATGCGTGTATTTTATTCGTTGTCCTTTTTGGTGTCATCGTCGTTATCGTCGGTGGCGTCATCATCGGTGGCATCATCATCGTCATCATCAT
>CAVJHK010000046.1:0-13859 GCA_963649295.1 Lachnospiraceae bacterium
CCGCAAAATCGCCATGCATAATCATGAACCCAACTAATGATACCACAAAAAGTACCATTCCTGCAAGCTTTTGTTTTAAATTTTTTTTGTTAAAAAAACGAAAAAATGGTTTTTGTATTATTCTGTATTCTTTTATCGGAGTCTGCGTGCGATTCGCTCCAAGTTCCTTTATTGCCGCTCTGTAGCCTGCTTCGTATGCCGTATTGTATAATGCCGTTGCCTGTGTCATATATATTGTCTCCCGTCTTTTGATAAAATAATCTTATCACGCGAGATGCGAAAAATTTTCCGCATCGATTTTTGTGAAATCAATTTAATACCTTGCCCAAAATTTCGAATCTTACATCTTCATTTATAATTATCGGCTTGTATGCCGGATTTAATGAGACCAGGGACATGCCATAAAAACTTTTACACAATTTTTTGCAATATGCGTCCCCGTCAAGGAAGAAAATTCCGATATCGCCGTTGTTTAATTCTTCTGTCTTTTTGACCCATACGGTCTGTCCGTCAATATAACGCGGTTCCATACTGTTTCCCTTTATGCGGATGCCGAAGTCTGCCATAAGCGGAACATCCGTTCCCGCTTCAATTTCTTCATAATATTCGCTGTCAAGGAATTCACCCGTACCGGCAGATGCGGGAAGATCGTAGAGGCGAATGAGACGAACGGAATTATTTTGCTTATTCTTGCCTGCCGGTTGTCTTGTGTTTTTCCTTTTTTCAAAATTATATTCCCGTAAGTATGCCTGCTTGGTATTTCCGGTATATCCGGTGTTTCCGGCATTTCCGGTGTTTCCGGTGTTTCCGGTGTTTCCGGTATTCTTCTGTGAAACAATTTGTTTTCCGACGGTAAATTCTTCGGACTGTGCCAAAAAAGCTATGTAATTAAGTGCCTGTTTTCTGCCATTGTCATTCAGATTGTCATAGAGACCGAAACCGGAAGCCTGTGCCGCATCCGTAAATTCGTTCAAAATATCAGTAATATGAAGAATCAGACAAATTGCAAGAAATTGCAGGGCATTTGGGATGCTGACATCCTTTTCCCATGAACTGATTGAGGCAACTGACGGAGAAAATCCGAAAGAGACCATTTGTGCGGCAAGCTCCGCCTGCGACATTCCCATGCTCTTTCTGAATTTTGCTATTGTCTGTCCGATTCCTTTCATAAACTTCCTTTCCCTTAACCTGAATCAATTATATTCAATTTTAAATTGAATGTCAAGCATTATTTTCAATTTTAAATTGAAAATTTTAACAAAAAAATAAGGAGCATTTTCATATGTTCCTTATTTTTAATTACTTTCTATCCCATCATAAATTTGATCGCTTCCGAAATCGCCAAATCCATTTTGCCGGGGTCGGTAAATCTGTGGTCGCACCTTTCGATCGGAATAAGTGAAATTACATTGTCTTCGCAAAATTTTACGGAATCCGAATAAGGCACTATCTCATCGGTTGTGCCGTGGATTATCAAAATATCGTCCGCATAATCAAAAAACTCATATCTTCTGATATCATTCTTCTTTAAATCCTCAAAGCACGACGGCTTCACTTTTACTTTTCTGTCAAAGCCGACAAGAATATCCTTTCCTTTCTTAAGGAGTTCCCTGTTTTTTTCGTTGTCGGAAATGCGCAAAAACGTCCCGTACATATCGATTGCGGGACAGCGTAAAACGGTCTTTTTAAACATTTTCCCATGCTCATAAATATATTTCAAAAGCAAATACCCGCCGAAGCTTGTCGCATATCCGTATAAATCAATATTTTCGCCGTAAGTTTTCTTTGCATATTCAATCACATGCCCGATATATTTGTCACAGATTTCAAGAGTAAGCACCGGGTAATTATCGTCTCCGTGACAGGGCAAATCAAAACAAATAACTTCCATATCCTTATATTTTGAAAGAAATTTTTCCGCGAAGCGCAACACCGCCTTATTGTCCTTATGCCCTCCGAAGCCGTGTCCGCATATGACTGCGCCCGTAACACACTTTAAATCGTTGTAATATTTAAGGCACCTGATACTTAAATTTTCCTCATTGATATCAAAATATTTCGTTTTCATTTCTTTCTTCTTTCCTTTTAAAATCGCACTTAGGTAAAGACACCTGCGCACGGCGGCAATTTGTTAAACATAACAAGAGTAAAGCATAACACTTATAAAAACAACAAGAGTAAAGTATAACACTTATAAAAACAACACTTGCGAAACATAACGGCAATAAAACATAATATTTGCATAAAGCGGCATAATTACTTATAATCTGTTTATAGAATATGCTTTTTTGCATTTAATTTTGAAGGTGACCGAATTGAAGCTTAAAAAATATATCATCCCCGGCATAATATTTATTTTTGCCGTTTCTTTCATATTATATATATCTTTTTTCAATAAAAAAAGTGTTGTTCCGAATTCCGAAACATTTTTTTCGATGGATACGGTCATGACAGTATCCGGCTATTGCGACAAAGATGTTCTTGCGGAAGCTGAAGCACTCGTAACTCACCTCGACTCACTTTTTTCCGTAACAAATCCGGAAAGCGACATATATATATTGAATAACGAAAAATGTGTCATAGCACATCCTGAAACTTTTGAGCTCATATCGGATGCGGTCTCGCTTTGTGAAAGAACTCACGGCACCGCAGACATTTCCGTTTATCCGCTTGTTTGCGCCTGGGGCTTTACGACGGGTGACTACAAAGTGCCGTCGGATAACGAAATATCGGAAATTTTGGCATATGTTGATTACAAAAAAATTTCTCTTAATAACGATACCCATGAAATCACAATTCCGGGCGGCATGATGCTCGACCTCGGAAGCATCGCAAAAGGATACGCAAGCGATTGCTTAGTAAATTTATTAAAAGAAAATTCCGTCGAGAGCGCGCTTATAAATCTTGGCGGAAATGTGTACGCACTTGGTGAAAAAAAGGACGGCACACTCTGGAACGTGGGAATTGCGGATCCCACAGATTCCGAAAGCACAATAGGCTATGTAAGCGTAAGTGACAAAGCCGTAATCACCTCGGGTGGGTATGAACGCTATTTTGAAAAAAACGGAAAAACATATATCCATATAATCGATCCCGCAACCGGAGTCCCTGTATCAAACGATCTAAAATCCGTCACAATTGTAGGTGATACAGGTGTAGTATGCGATGCATTTTCAACCGCTCTTTTTGTAATGGGCTCAGAAAAGGCAATCGATTTTTGGCAGTCTTCCGGTGATTTTGAAGCGATATTCATAAAAAATGACGGAGAAATTATTATAACCGAAGATTTAAGTAAAAATTTTACCCTGCAAAAGGATGTATCCGTTAGGGTTATATATAAGTAAAGCGGATATATGCTGTTTCCCGCGCCGTCAAAATGCCTTGTTTTCCCTACGGGACAAAAATGTTATATACATTCACCGAAATAATTCCCACCAGAAGTCCCATAAAAAGCCACGAAACCTGCGTTTTTTTGAGTTTTTTATTTATTTTTCGTCCTACAATTCCTCCAAGAATACCGCCTGCGGCCATAAGCAAAATTCTGTAATCAAAAAATGCCGTATGTCCCGCAATGCTCATAACAAGACTCGCACTTTGCGACAAAAATATAATAAGCAACGAATTCTTTGCCGCTTCCTTAATGTCAACGGAATAAAAAAATTGCAAAACAATCAAATTTAACGGCCCTATTCCGACTCCCAGGAAAGCTGACATTATTCCAAGCGTAAGACCGATAAAAATGCCGGTAAAAGAGCTTTTTACGGAAATCGTTTTTATTTTTTTTGAATTAATCGTATAAATGAGCGTAAAAAATATTAAAGCAAACAAAAAAGCGGCCTGAATTCTTCCGATTATTTCTGCACTCATTAAATCTTTATTTAAAATATCAAGAATTCTCTTTCCGATTATTCCGCCCGCAATGCTTCCCGTCCCAAGCGGAATTCCGATACGGCGGTCATAGCTTTTTATGCCGCCCGCCATAAGTTCCCGCGTGACATTGTACATAGTCATGCAAAGAACCGTAACTCCCGACATAAAACTTATCGTTACAGAATCATATGCGCTTATCGCATCAAGCACCGGTTTTATTATTGTGCCTCCGCCGATTCCGCATATTGCACCTATAACCGACGCAAGGAAGCATACCAAAAAGAAAATAAGCATTTGTTCTCCCGTTTCACAAAAATTTTCCGCTTAATTCTACCACAAAAAGAAAAATCTCGCGAGATTCATATACAATAAAAATATGCAGCAAAAAAGGCCATGCCCGTATCCCGGGCACAGCCTTTTTTCCTTTTTTAACTTTTCCCTTTTTTAACTTTTCCCTTTTAAGCCCAAATCCTAAATCAATCCGAAACCTTGTTAAGTTTAATTAAGTCAATTGTTCCCCAGCTTCCCTTGTTTGTGCGCCCGTATACTCCGATTGTAACGGTGCCGTCGGTTACCTCGATATTTTTGACAGTCGGATTTTTCCAATCACACCAGGTTGTAAGCGAATATAAGCTTTCCTTTTTGCCGTTTTCGGTAATCGCATACAATTTAAACATTGAAGAAGTGGCTGTATCTCCGCCCTGTGCATATGCAGACAGCACATATGTTCCGTTTTCAAGGCCGGTAATCGTTTGCTCGATACTGAATTCGGCATCTTCATCCGGTGTAAAGAAGTGGAATGACATATCCCCGTCATAAGCATCTTCAGGCTTCAAAAAGAAGTCAGTCGTATTGTTTGTGCTTGTATATGTAACCGTCCACATCGAATAATCGTCCGATTCAAAACTTGCATTCTTCACATAATTTTCCGTTTCAGGTTCTTCTATAACCGTTTCGGGCGCAGTATATTCAAACAAGCCTTTCTTTGTATATTTATATTTTGCCGTGTCTTCGGTCGTACCGTATTTCAGATATTTAAAAACCTTAAGTGATTCGAGCGGATGCCCCGTATGGTCAAACATAGCCTGATTGTCCCACGAACAGCCGCCGTAATAAAGTCCCGCTTCATCCGGGTCATAGTCCGACGCATAGCTTGATGCCCAGCCCGAACCATATTTTTCCCAAATAACAGAATTGTTTCCTTTTTCCGATGCGGGCCCTACCGGTATCCATGTTCCTTCCCAATAATACACACCGCTCGCTCCCGCAGACAGGGCCGCGGCAATAACATCTCTTATCATGCTTGCCTGGCTTTGAACAGACGGAACATAGCCTTCAACAATATCCGATTCGCTCTTAAAATTATTGTCATTTCCGTCGCCGTCCGACATTGTATATGCATAAGACGTTTCAACTATCATTACTTCTTTTTTATATGTATTTTTTAACATATAAACGACATTTTGCATATTTTCGATTGTTCCGTCCCAAAACGTGTAATACGAAAGGCCGAAAACATCGTAGTCAAGCTCTGATTCTTCCAATTTTTTTGCAATTTTGTTTATGCCGTTTGTTTGATCGATTTTGGTAAAATGCACAGCCACCTTGATATCCTTATTGTACTTTGCGGATATCTCCCTTACGGCTTTCGAACCCGATTTCAAAAGAAGAATCTTGTCATCTGTGTTTGTGACCCCCGACATTCCATAGTTTATTTCGTTTCCTATCTGAACCATGCTTATGTCAAGCCCGGCATCAAGCATCTTTGTAAGGCTTTCACACGTAAAATCGTAAAGTGCGTCGCATTTTTCGGACACGGTCATTCCTTCCCATGCCTTTGGAGCATGCTGACGCTTGGGATCCGCCCAAAAATCCGAATAATGAAAATCGATGCAAACCTTCATTCCGTATTTTGTCGCACGGCTTCCGAGTTCTATTGCGGTATCCACGTCACAATTTCCGCCGCCGTAGCCGTTTCCGTTTTCATCGTACGGATCGTTCCAAACACGCAATCTTATTGAATTTACGCCACTTTCCGCAAGCGTTTTATACACGTCCTGTTCTTTTCCGTCAAAGCCGTAATACTTAACTCCGCTGTTTTCGAGCGATTTAACCGCCGACGCATCCATTCCTCTCACAAAATTGTCCGTAATCTCCGGTATTGCTTCAACATAAACTTCCGAATCCTCCGCCTCCGTAGGATACGAAAACGAAAACTCTTTTTCCGTTCCGCATCCCTGAAATACTGACATCATAAAAATAAATGCCATAATCAATGAAATTGCCTTAAATTTTACCTTCATAACGCTTTTCCCCTTCTAAATTTCAGATTTTCTCCTCTTTGTTTGGCTAACCGATTGCGCAATTGTTGCGCAATCGGTTGCGTAAACATATGGTAGCACAACTAAATTTACCTGTCAATATCGTTTTGGTGTTTTTCCACAAAAAAGTCCTGCTCAAAGACCTTTTTTTGTGCAGATTGTATGTATTTGCTTTTTTATAAAAGAGCTGCGAAGTGGTTCGATAATCGACTATAGGAAGCCGGTTTTGCTTCCTATAACATCTGTGAAGTGCTATTGACAGAGGGTCGGCATGTCGATACAATGTTGATATTGATACAAGGAGAAAATCATGAATATATATATAGACTTTGATGACGTAATATGTGAAACCGCCAAAAAAATCAGAGATATAGCAGAAGAACTTTTCGGAATCGATTTGCCTTACAGGGAAATTCAATTTTTTAATCTCAAAAAGACATTCGATCTTGATGATGAAAAATATGAAATGCTGATGGAACATGCGCATTTTCCTGAAACTCTTTTGGCATATGAGGAAACTCCCGGCGCATCCGAAACAATCAACAAGTGGATAAATTCGGGACACAATGTAAAAATTATTACCGGAAGACCTTTTAATTCGTATGAACCGTCAAGAGAATGGCTTGACAGACACATGTTAACCGCTGCTCCGCTTTTTTGCGTCGACAAATACGGACGTGAAAAAGAATCAGGCGGTTTTGCCTTTAATATGACGCTTGCCGAATTATACAAGATGCATTTTGACTTTGCGGTGGAGGATTCTCCTAACGCATTTGAGCATGTATTGCATTTTGACAATTGTAAGGTGGCTGTTTTTAATCGTCCGTGGAATGTGAATACAGAGCTTCCGAATTCAAATTTTACAAGATGTGAAGGCTGGAAAGAAATCGATAGTCTCGTTGATAAAAATTCCGGGAGGTTTTCATGAGAAAAATATATTTGATTGCGCTTTTATTATCCGTATGCCTGATTGCGGGATGCAATAAAAACATATCAGGTACTTATAATAACAAAGAAAATTTAATTGCCACTCCTTCCGTTAGTCCCGCGTTTTCAGTTACACCCGGTCCTTCCGCCGCACCTGTTACTGACAATTTTTCTGCCAATCCCACTCCTTCCGCCACACCCGTCACTTCCGCCACACCCGTCACTTCCGACACAACTCTTACCTTTTCCGCAGAAAGCGGAATATATGAATCGGAATTTTATCTTACCGTATCAAACAACAAAAACGAAACCGTCTATTATACTCTTGACGGCTCCGACCCCGCTGTAAGCACCACAAGAATAAAATATACCTCTCCCGTTGCAATAACAAAACGCGACAATGACAAAAATGTTATCGCGGCCGTCGATCCGCTTAACTATTCCGGAAATTACAATAAATATAACAATAAAACCAAAACTTTTTCCGCTACCGTTTCTGTGCCCGAAGACAGTGCCGTCGACAAAATTACCGTTATCCGCGCGGTTTCCGTAAACAACAGCGGAATTTATTCAAAATGCTTCACACATACCTACTTTATCGGTAAGCCCGAGGAACACATACCGGGGCTCACCGAATATGCCGCTTCCCAAAAATCACTTTTTATAATCAGCATATCGATGAATTATGACGATCTTTTTGACAGCAAAACGGGAATTTATGTAAAAGGTGACATTTGGGAGCAGGAATTTCTCACGGCACTCAACAATAATACAAAAATAAATGACGAATCCTCGCGGTCGTTTGACGCAAATTACAAGCAAAAAGGCAGAGAATGGGAAAGAGAATGCCACGTCGATATGTTTGAGATGTCGGTAAATAACACCACACTTGTTCTTTCGCAGGATGCCGGAATAAGAATACAGGGAAATTATTCGCGCTCCGATCTGCAAAAGGGCTTAAGGCTTTTTGCAAGAAAGGATTACGGAAAAAAGCGCTTCAATTATCCCATTTTCGGAAGCGACAAGGATGTAACAAGCTTTAAGACGCTTGTGCTCAGAGCCGGCGGAAACTGTGCAATGAATGCAAAATTCAATGACACCTATTGGCAGACAATCGTGCGTGATATGGATGCCGCAACAAAATATTCCCGTCCGTGCGTTGTCTATTTAAACGGAGAATATTTCGGACTCTATGTCCTTGAAGAGGATTATTCCGATCATTATTTTGAGGATCATTACGGTGTAAAAGCCGAAGATGTCGTGATTTATAAAGGTGATGCCGAAAAGTACGAAAAAAAATATTACCTCGACGAAGGCACTCTTCCTGAAGGCATTACCGACGAAGGGTATTTTTACACAGAGCTTTTTGATTTTTTTGATACACATCAAAATCTGAAAAGCGATGAAGACCTTGCGGAATTTTCGACTCTTGTTGATATTGACAGCGTAATGGATTATTTTCTTGCCGAGGTATGGATAAACAACAAATGGGACTGGCCCGGGAAAAACTGGTCAATGTGGAAAACGGTAACGAAAGACACATCCGAATACGGTGACGGGCGCTGGCGTTTTATGTTTTACGATATGGAATTCGGAGGAATAAGCGGAAAAAGCGATATAAACACAAATACGGTAAAAGAAGACAATTATGTGAAAAACGGATTATTAAACAAAAATACAGACAATCCCGCCGTATTGTGCTATGCCTATCTTATGACAAACGAGAATTTCAAAAACGAATTTATAACAAAGCTTCAAAATCTCAGCAAGGAAAATTTTGCCGTAACACGCTTAAATTCCGAGCTTACAGAATATGTTGACAACTATTCTCCGTTTTATGAACAGTTTTTTATGAGATATCCGGGAACAGGGTCATACGACAATACAATGAACGGCGGCTATGCTTCCGTAAAATGCTTACGTGAATTTATAAACGGCCGCGCCGGCGCAATCAAATCGATTACCGATTGGATAAAGAAAAATGCGTCATAAATTCTTTCTTTATATTTGCATAACCCCTCATATTGATTTACAATAACAAAAGTGCAAAATTAGTGCACCAAATCTTAAATATTGGGGGTACAATATGAACGGCAGCAAAAAAAATCCTTTCCTGTTCTGGTTCCTTGTATGGGGGCTCGGCATTGCGGGACAAATATGCTGGAACATGGAAAACCAGTGGTTCAACACCTTTGTCTATGCAAAAATCGCAAAAGACCCGACAATCATCTCTTGGATGGTGGGAATAAGCGCATGTGCAACCACCGTTTCGACATTTTTGTTCGGATGCGTGTCCGACCGCACGGGCAGGCGAAAAATCTTTGTATCCGTCGGATACATAATGTGGGGAATTTTCACTATTCTTTTCGGTCTTACCGAATTTATCACAAAAGGTGAAATCACAAACGATGCAAAGCTCATCATGACAGCCGGCATTGCGGTTGTCGGCGCAGACATGATAATGAGCTTCTTTGGATCTATGGGCAACGACATAGGCTTTAATGCCTGGATAAACGATCACATGACCGATTCAAACCGCGGAGCACTCGGCGGCGCACTTGCAACTCAGCCGATAATCGGCACAATACTCGGAACCGTTGTAGGCGGCATGCTTGTGGGAAGCAACAACAATTACATGAGACTTTTCCTTGTAATGGGCTTTATCGTCATATTCTTCGGAATATTTTCACTCGTCTTCATGAAGGACGTCGAATCGTTGCGCCCAAGTATTCGCGGAAAATTCTTTGAGCAATTCCTAAGCATTTTTAACATAAAAAAATATCTTGAGCTCAAAGAACTTGTGTGGGTAAACTTGACCCTTGCCGTTTACTTTATTGCATTCAATATGTATTTTACCCACCTTGGGAATTATATGATTTATTATCTCGGTTTCACCGCCGACATGATGGGATATATTGAGGGCGTTGGACTTGTTGCGGCAATGCTTCTTTGTATTCCGGCAACAAAATACCTAAACCGCGGAATGGCACCGCTCCTCACATTCATTTCTATAATAGGAACATTTGTAGGCGTCATGACTCTCGGAATTTTTGTACGTCCGACAAACGTAAATGTTGCCACTATCTTAAATCCTGTGCTCTTGATCGGAGTATTCTTTGTGGGAATGGGATATGTGCTCTTCTTGCAAAGCATTACGGTATGGAGTAAACAGCTCTATCCCGAAAACGCGCGCGGTCAGTTTGAAGGAATCAGAATTTTGTTCTTTGTGCTCATCCCAATGATTATTGCTCCTCTTCTTTCAAATCCGATAATAAAGCACAGCGGTGAATACATTGACGAAAACGGCTTTACGGCATACCTTCCGACTCACGTTCTGTTTCTCGTAAGCGGAATAATTGTTGTTCTTACCTTTATTCCTCTTTACTTTGCAGCAAAATGCAGGAACGAAAAATTGAAAAAAGCGAAATAACGTTTTGTTTTTAAAAAAGCAAAAAAAGAATAAAGGGAAACGTTTTCTCTTGTTTCGTCCGGTTTTACTTAATTTTTCGTTTTCGTGTTTCGCCTTTTTTCCTTGATAGTGCTTAATTTCTTTAGTATAATAAGGGTTATGGAGATACTTTTTTAAAAAAGTCTCTTCGTAACCTTTTTTTAATGTATTAAAATCCGGAAATCATCGTGATTTAAGGCTTTGACGCATTTTTTCGTGCAAAAAGCCCAAAAGAGAAAACGATTAATCCGGGAGAGGAGTTTACAATGAAATTCAAAAACAAATCAAAGAGAGCGTTGTCTGCGGCACTCACACTCATTCTCGCGCTTTCACTCTTTGCGGGATGTGGAAACAAGGTTTCGGAAAACTTAAATCCCACGGGCACATCTGCTCCGACAGAACCCCCTGCACCCACGGCAACAATGACACCTGCACCCACATTTACTACAACGCCGTCACCCACCCCGGATCCCGACGCCGGAATCATATTTTTTGACGGTACGGAAATCGAAGGCACAAAGCACCTTTCCTCAAACGGCGCAGAAACCTCCGATAACGGAGTCATCCACAAGGAGCTCACTTCCGTCGAGCTTGCCGCACTTATGGGAAACGGCACAAACCTCGGAAATACAATGGAAGCCTGTGACACAAACAAAATGAAATATTCCGACAATCCCAAGGATTATGAAACATCGTGGGGACAGCCCGAAACCACCGCCGAAATGATTGCCGCAATGAAGGAAGCGGGCTTTGACACTCTCCGCATTCCCGTTGCCTGGATCACAAATGCTACAACCGTTTATGAAAACGGCGACACCACAATCAGCGAAGCATATTTTGACAGAGTAGAAGAAATAATCAATTATGCTCTCGACGCAGATATGTATGTTATCATCAACGACCATTGGGACGGCGGCTGGTGGAGCATGTTTGGTTCGGCAAACGAAGAAACAAGAAACAAAGCCATGGAAATCTTTGTAAGCATGTGGACCCAGATCGCAAACAGATACAAGGAATATTCTGACCGCCTCATATTTGAAGGCGCAAACGAAGAATTGAGCGGACGTTTCAACAATAACACCGCTTATTGCTCAGATGCCAACGACCTTTATTTCACCGAAGACGACATATACGAGCTCACAAACAAAATCAACCAAACATTTGTCGACACCGTTCGTGCCACCGGCGGCAACAACAAATACCGTTTCCTGCTTATCCCGGGATATGACACAAATATCGCAAAAACAACAAGCGACAAGTTCATAATGCCGACTGACACGGCAGAAAACAAGCTTCTTATATCCGTGCATTTTTACGATCCCTGGTCATATTGCGGCGACGGACAAAGCACGGTCAAATGGGGAACAAAGAACGACTTTAATACAATGGAAGAGACTCTTTCAAAGATGACCAAATTTACCGAAAAGGGATACGGCGTGGTTATCGGAGAATATGGCGTTTTGCATGATACCGAGCTTCAGGAAAATACCGTTTCTTATCATACTTACTTCTTAAGCCTTTGCGATATTTACGGATATACTTCATGCCTTTGGGATGCTTCCGGCTTCTTTATCCGCAAAAATCTCACAATGATAGACAAGGATTTTGCAAAATTATACAAAAACAACAATTACGAAATGTTTGACGGCATGACTCAGGCCGAAATCAACCAAATCGCAAGCCGCAGAATGAAAAAGCTCTTAGATGCCGCACCCGAAACCTTCCGTACCGACGTAATCGAGCTCACGGACACAACGGCGGTTTCGTGGATCATGTGGAACTCAAGCGATTATTCGTGCACATACAGTGTCGGTGACACCTACAATCCCGACAGCATAAGCGAAGGCATAAAGCTCACCGAGGTTGAAGTTACGGGCGAAGGCACATATACGGTCGGACTTGATTTTACGGCTACGGCAAGCGGTTTGTCGGACGGAATTGCATTTGCTGCTCTTGCAATCGGAAACGGAAAGCTTTTGTATCCGGATTATGTAATAGACATTAAGGAATGCCTTATAAACGGCGAACCTTATACCCTTATCGCAAAGCCTTATACCACATCCGATGACGGAAAGTGTACAAGAATCAACCTTTACAACGAATGGGTAACCACTATTCTGGACGGCGCAATTACTATAGACGGAAGCCTTGACGGATGTGCCGCATCCATTATCGACCCGACGCTTGACATAAAGACAATACAAATTACATATTATTACGGACCCGCAAAATAAAATCAAACAAAAAAAGCAGCTATGCAACAAACATCTCGTTATTGCATAGCTGCTTTTTCATTTTTTTTCATTATAAGGCAAAAAACGCCATGCACAAGCATAACGTTTTCAGGGAGGGTGTAAAACTCATACTGCTTCTTCCGAGCTGTAAGCTCGGCTGTAAGCAGCGTGAAAGAGTCCAGCACGCGGACAATTTCACGTTGTACCTCCAGAGGAGGTACAGGGAGCTGCACCTTGTTCAAAACCTTCTGCGTTAGACTCGGAACACCACCAGCAGTGTTCAGCTTTTCAAGATGTTCTCGCAGTAAACAGTGATAAATATAGTGCGGTATTACAAGTTCTTCGTTAATTTCCGTATAGAAAATGGTATCCACATTCCAAAACGGAGTATCTACAAAATACAACTTATCAATAGAACCCTTGCGAGGAATAAGGACAGATGGCTTATCATATGCAAAATGATCTATATACGCCATGATTCCACCGGAGCCATAAACAGGTACATTTCCTTTGCCAAATGATTTATAATCACTGCCATTCTTGATTTTCAAAACTGACTGAAGTTCCTTATATCCCCCCATCCGGGCACAGTTCTTTTATCAGTTCATCCGGTCTGCTCCGTTTTCCCTCATTGCACATTGTAAATTTTTCATTGCTCATTATCTTCACCGCTTTCCTCTATTTGCAGCGGATGCTGCATATAAAAGACCGCTTTCTGCCGTTCAATTTCCTGCTTCAACTGTTCCTTGGTAGGCAGATAGGTCAGATATTTCGACATAAACAACCTGTTGTTGTCATGTAACACGGAATAGCGGGCGATATCCTCATCCGTTTCTGAACACATAAGAATACCGATGGTGGGATTATCTCCGGTCGTTCGCTTCAAATCATCATAAATACGGACATACATATCAATTTGTCCCACATCCTGATGGGTGATTTTGCCCATCTTCAAATCCACCAACACATAACATTTCAATTCGATGTTATAGAAAACAAGGTCAATAAAATAATCTTCCGTTTCTGTAACAATATGCTGCTGTCTTGCCACGAAAGCAA
>CAVJHK010000047.1:0-13066 GCA_963649295.1 Lachnospiraceae bacterium
AGATGAAGATTCCGAAGAAAATTAAAAAAACGGGGTTTTTGTAAACATATTTATGTTTATTTACGGAATGAGGAGCGATGGGAGCAGAAGCGGACAAACTTTGGGAAGAATATTCAAAAAATCCCACAAAGGAATTAAGAGAAAAATTAATATTGAATTATGCAAAGCTTGTCAAGATTGTTGCCGGTAAATTAAGCATGTATTTGGGTTATGCCGTGGAATATGACGATCTTGTAAGCTTCGGTACATTCGGACTTATAGATGCGATAGACAAATTTGATTACGGAAAAAGTGTTAAATTTGAAACATATGCATCTTTAAGAATTCGCGGTGAAATTCTCGATCAAATCCGCAAAATGGATTGGCTTCCGAGAAGTGTTCGCCAAAAGCAAAAGCAAATCGACAATGCATATACGAAAATAGAACTTGAAAAGGGGCGTCCGGCACTTGATACGGAAATTGCCGCAGAGCTTAATATTTCGACGGATGAGCTTGACAAATGGATGGCGCAGACAAAAGCCTCCGGAATCGTTTCTCTTGACGAATATCTTGAGGAAGGTTCGGAATCGGGCATAACATCGCTTGTGGGTGGAAATCCCGATTCGTTTACTCCCGGTGCCGAAATGGACAAAGAAGCGGTTAGGGAAGCGATTGTGAAAGCTCTCGAAGAGCTTACGGAAAAAGAAAAAAAGGTTATTCTTCTTTATTATTATGAAGATATGACATTAAAAGAAATAAGTATGGTTATGGAGGTTTCGGAATCGAGAATTTCGCAGCTTCATACAAGAGCAATTCAAAAACTTCGTATAAAACTCGGGGCAAACATCGAACTGTTCTTTTAAACATTATGACATCCGCATGAGCGGACGGTTAATTTATATGGGGAGTCTATTATGGCAAAAAATGCATTTTTCAGACTGACAGTGAAGCCGAACGGTACATATATGTCTTATTATCCGCCGATAGAAGGAGGAAATAACCTGATTCCGCTTGCGGCTGCATTTATATATCTTGATAAATACCTTGGTTACCCTTATGACAAGACACAGGTAACGTCATGCCTTTCGAGACCGATTTCAAGTGTCGGTGAACTTCTTCTTACCCCCGAACAAAAAAAGATTCCCGTTGACGAGACGGTAATTGTTGAAATAGCACCGGATAAGCTTACGGCTCACGGTACGTTTATACCCGCAATGGAAGGCGGAAAAACTCTCACAAAGGATTCGATTGTTCAGGAACTTATTCGTTCCGGCGTTAAATACGGCGTTAAGAACGAAAATATAGATGAATTTATTTCGACAAGAAAATATTTTGAAAGCATACTTCTTGCGGAAGCAACTTTGCAGGAAGAAGGTTCTGAAGCAAATATCCAATATTTTTTCAATACGGATATTACAATGAAGCCGACAATGAACGAAGACGGAAGTGTCGATTTTCATCACTTAAATATGATTAGTCCGGTAACTTCCGGGCAGCTTCTTGCGGAGCTTACTCCCGCGAATCTCGGAAAACCGGGAATCGATGTATGCGGAAAACTCTTAAAACAGGTCAAGGTACGTACAAAAGCGCTGAGAGTCGGCAAAAATATCAAGCTTTCCGAAGACGGACTCAGAGCATATTCGGAAATAAGCGGACATGCGTCTCTTGAAGGTGATATGATATTTGTTTCAAATACATATGAGGTTCCGGCAAATGTTGACGCATCGACGGGCGACATAGAATACGAAGGAGATGTGCAGGTAAAGGGAAATGTCAATTCCGGATATCGTGTTATAGCAAAAGGCGATATTATTGTTGACGGCGTTGTTGAAGGCGCTTATCTTAATGCCGGCGGAAATATTGTTTTGAAGCGCGGAATCAACGGCTCAGACAAGGGTGAGATAATAGCAAAAGGCAACGTCATTTCAAAATTTATTGAAAGTGCTCATGTTGAAGCGGGCGGATATGTGACCGCCGATTCGATTATGCACAGCCGTGTTTCGGCAAAGGGCGACGTTAACGTTGACGGCAAAAAGGGATTTATAAGCGGCGGAACAATCAGATCCGGCACGCTTATTTCAGCAAGAAACATAGGTTCGACGATGGGAGCGACAACCGTTCTCGAATGCGGTATCGATCCGGCAATCATTGACGAATATCACAATCTTGACACCGAACACGAAGCAAATCTTGAAGAGCTTGAAAAAATCATGCTTCCTCTTCAAAATTTGATCAAGAGAATAAAACTCGGCGAAAAGCTTGCCGCAGACAAGCTTCTTCAACTGAAGCGCACAAACGCCCGCAGAGAAGAGCTTATTGCACGCAATACCGAAATAGAAATCAGAATGAAAGAATTAAAAGAAATGATCGATAATTATGTCGGCGGTGCTGTCAGAGCAAGCGGTGTTATTCATACGGGATGCAAAATCGTAATATCCAATGCCGTTTATTATGTAAAGGGCGATACGAATTATTGCCGCTTTTATAAAGAAAATGGTGAAGTGAAACTTGATGTTTATTTCTGATTGATTTGGTCCGGTTTATATTTTCGGTTCATTTTAACCTTAAATTTGTTTTTGATTGATTTTTTGAGGTAATCGGATATGGCTTTGACATATGAGAGTCTTGCGGTGGCTCCCCGTACGCAGGAAGTCACGAATTACAAATTAAACGAACAAATGAGACAGGCTTCAGAACAGGCCACCGTTTCGATTGCTCAAAATAATCAAAACGAAATGAAGATGCAGCGTCCCGAAAAAATGTCCGATTCTTCAAAAACTCCCTTTAAATTTGATGCAAAGGAAAAAGGAAATAACGAATACAGGCGGCAGGAATCGGAACGAAAAAAGAAAGAAGAAGAGAGAAATTCGGAACACAAAAAATTACTCGGCTGTACGTTTGATATTACTGTTTAAAGAGGGGAATAATGACAGCGGACATAATATTTATGGTATGCGGGATCGTTATTATGGTTATAAGTATAATCTTTACGGGAAAGAGTAAAGATACTGATAACGATCTTTTTTATACCGAAGAAAATTTAAGAAAAATAAAAAAAGAATTTGAAGAGGATTTGCAAAAAAAAGCCGATGAAATCAAAGAAAACATGATTGTTTCGGCAGACGATACATTGAGCAACATTTCCAACGAAAAAATCATGGCAATGGATGATTTTTATAAGCAAAACCTCGAAAAAATAAATGAAAATCATGAGCATGTCGTATTTCTTTACAATATGTTGAATTCCAAGGACGAAGAAATAAAAGATACTCTAAAGGAAATGCAAAATGCAAAAGCGGATTTGAAGGAGTCCGTCGAAGACGTGATAAAAATTACAAAGCAGCTAAAAAAAGCGGTTAAAAAGAATCCTGAAAATAACGAAAACAGTACTCCTTATGTTTCCGATAAATCTTTGGGCTCACAGGACTTAAAGGAAGAAAATTTAAAAATAAATAAGGATACATATAAAGAGGATTTAAAAATACCGTCTTCGAAGCAGGAAGCCGGTATATTAAGTGGTGACAATTCAAACGAATTTGTGCAAACAAGTCTGCCGGGGCTCAAATTTGACAACAAAAACGAAGAAATTTTGAGACTTTATAAGAGCGGAAGAAGTATTCTTGATATATCAAAATCGCTCAAAATGGGGCAGGGCGAAGTAAAACTGGTTGTTGATCTTTACGGAGCATAAAAATGAATACAAAAAAGAAATATTATTTACGCGGAATGGGCTTCGGAATATTTATTACGGCGCTTATTCTGATGCTTGTGCATAAAAATGATACACTTACCGAAACGGAAATGATCAAAAAGGTAAAAGAAATGGGATACAGTGTGGAAAAGGAAGAAGAGGTTAACATAAATTCCGGCACCGGGATCGATTTAAATATGATAAAGCAAAAGCTTACGGAGACACCCACTCCTACGTCGACACCTGTAAATCCGTAAAGCTTAGAGACGAATAAAAATATTTAAAGGATTTTTTTAATTCAAATAAAAGCAAAAATTCAAAATTTTTTAAAAACGCTTGCATACGCAGGCGTTTTGTGTTATATTGCCAAAGCATGTGTGGGTGACGCCCCACAACAAAGCACGTATGCCGATAAGTATCGCGGTGCGTGAAAACGTTCGATGCTTAAAATGAGACGCATGCGGAAGTTTAAAACCAAACGGAGGTAAATAAAATGAGCGTTATTTCAATGAAGCAGTTGCTTGAAGCAGGTGTGCATTTCGGACACCAGACAAGAAGATGGAACCCCAAGATGGCTGAATACATCTTCACGGAGAGAAACGGAATCCATATCATCGATCTTCAGAAATCTGTAGGCAAGGTTGATGAAGCTTACAACGCAATCAAGGATGTTGTCGCAAACGGCGGCAAGGTACTTTTTGTAGGTACAAAGAAGCAGGCACAGGACGCAATCAAGTCCGAAGCTGAGCGCGCAGGTATGTATTATATCAACGAGAGATGGCTCGGCGGTATGCTTACAAATTTCAGAACAATTCAGTCCAGAATCGCACGTCTTAAGGCAATCGAGAAGATGAGCGAAGACGGAACGTTTGATGTACTTCCCAAGAAAGAAGTTATCAATATCAAGAAGGAATGGGACAAGCTTGAGAAGAACCTTGGCGGTATCAAGGAAATGAAGAAGCTTCCCGACATTATCTTTGTTGTTGATCCCAAAAAGGAAAGAATTTGCATCAGTGAAGCTCATGCACTTAATATCCCTCTTGTAGGCATTGCAGATACAAACTGCGATCCCGAAGAGCTTGATTATGTTATTCCCGGAAACGATGATGCAATCAGAGCCGTAAAGCTTATTGTTTCAAAGATGGCAGATGCCGTTATCGAAGCTAACCAGGGTGAGGAATTTGTTACGGCAGCTCCCACAGAAGAGGAAGCAGCAGAAGCAGAAGAAGCTTAAATTTAATCCCCAAAACCCACATTCCATCTTTTTAATAAGGAGAAAAAACAATGGCAGAAGTTACAGCAAGCATGGTAAAGACATTAAGAGAGATGACAGGCGTCGGAATGATGGACTGCAAAAATGCTCTTAAGGAAACAGACGGCGACTTGGATAAAGCAGTTGAAGTTTTGAGAGAAAAGGGACTTGCAAAGGCAGCAAAGAAAGCTTCTCGAATTGCCGCAGAAGGAATTTGTGCGGTTAATGTTTCGGAAGACGGACATGTTGCAAGTATTGTTGAAGTTAACTCAGAGACAGACTTTGTTGCAAAGAACGAAAAATTTACATCATATGTTGCACGTGTTGCGGCAGAGGCAGCAACAACGGATGCCAAGGATATCGATGAATTTTTAAATAAGCCTTGGATTGACGATTCCGCAAAAACGGTAAGCGAGGAGCTTTCTTCTCAGATCGCCGTTATTGGTGAAAATCTTAAGATTCGTCGTTTTGAGCAATTAAAGAGCGAAGACGGCTTTATCGAAAGCTATGTTCACCAGGGCGGCAGCAAGGCAATTCTTGTTCAGATGGTTGCATCTGACCGTAACGATGCAGCACGTGAGTGCGCAAAGAACGTTGCAATGCAAATTTGCGCTATGAGCCCCAAATATGTTTCACAGGCTGAAGTAGACCAGGATTTCATCGCAAACGAAAAGGAAGTTCTTCTTGCCCAGATCAAAAACGATCCCAAGGAAGCAAATAAGCCCGAAAAGGTTATCGAGGGAATGATTGCCGGCCGTATCAAGAAGGAAATGGCTGAAATTTGCTTAAACGATCAGGTTTATGTCAAGGCTGAAGACGGAAAGCAGACCGTAGGTCAATATGTTCAGCAGGTTGCAAAGGCAAACGGAATTACACTTTCAGTAAAGCGTTTTGTTCGTTATGAGACAGGCGAAGGCCTTGAAAAGAAGAGCGAAAATTTTGCCGAAGAAGTTGCAAAGCAGATGGGAATGTAATATTTCTTAAAAAAATAATAATCCCTTGAGTTTTTTGCTCAAGGGATTTTTTTGGATAAGTGAAAAATGGATATTAAGCCTTACAAAAAAGAATACGATTACTCATATACGCTCGGAGCGTTTCCGACGATCGAACTATTAAAAACTCATCCCGAAAAAATAACGGAAGTATTTGTACATTCGTCATTTACGGATAAAGAAAATATTTTAAAGTATACTAAGCCTTTAAATATTCCGGTAATTACGAGCGACAAAATAATAACAAAGCTCTCCGATAAGGAAAATTGCTTTGTTGTTGCGGTTTTTAAGAAGTATGAGAGTGAACTTGACTTAAGCGCTCCGCATGTTGTGCTTGTTTCGCCCAGCAATATGGGAAACTTGGGTACAATCGAAAGGTCTGCTGTGGGCTTTAATATCAAAAACCTTGCAATAATCCGTCCGGCTGTTGACATATTTAATCCCAAAGCAATACGTGCGTCGATGGGGGCTTTGTTCAGAATGAATGTGAAATATTACGATTCATTCTGTGAGTACCAAAAATCTTTTTCAAACCATGAAATTTATTGTTTTATGTTAAATGCAAAAAAACAATTGTCGGTTTATGAGGTAGATCACGCACATCTTTTTTCGCTTGTGTTCGGAAATGAGGCGACAGGGCTTCCGGATGAATTTTTGGATATAGGAACAAGCGTAATAATTCCGCAAAGCAAAGAGGTCGATTCACTTAACATAACAATAGCCGCAGGTATCGGAATGTTTATATTTAACAATAAGGCTTTATAGTTATTTTCTTGATTTTTCACTTAACATTTGGTATACCATACATATACTTTTTTTGGAGGAATATATGGCAGCAATCAAGGCAGAACAGATAAATCCGTTCCTCATCTCCGCAAAGCAGGTTATGGAGCAGGTTTGTAATGTTCAAATAAAATTTGGCAAAATCGAAAAAACAGATTTTAAACTGGATGGGAATCCGCTTCTGATTATGCTCGGAATAACAGGTGAGCTTTGCGGGCAGGCATGTTTTGTAATGACAATTGATCTTGCAAAAAGCATTGCATCAAGTATGATGATGGGGATGCCTGTCAATGAATTTGACGATATGGCAAGATCAGCCATTTCCGAACTCGGGAACATGATTATGGGAAATGCGGCAACAATCCTTTCAAACAACAATATCCTTATTGATATTACACCGCC
Source organism: Lachnospiraceae bacterium (assembly GCA_963649295.1). GTDB lineage: Bacteria > Bacillota > Clostridia > Lachnospirales > Lachnospiraceae > RGIG3528. Next base: position 7,100 of record CAVJHK010000047.1, read on the forward strand.
GACAATTATCACGGGTCCGACAACAATCCAGTCACCCGACAGCACAATGTTCAAGGTGCCTCTCTATTATGACAACAGCGAAATAACATTATGCTTCATGTTTAAAAACAATTGATTTGTATTACATTTCCCGCGCAATGCACGGGATTTTTTTATATCGGAAAATTTCACGGCATATTAAAAAAAACGTCATATTCTTGGTTTTCCCGCCTTAAAATAAGTTCTTACCCGGGGTGGCATCTGTTTATCGCGGTAAAGTAATAAAATTTATGGTTGATTTTAATACAAAATAAGCTTATTATACTAAAGATTAAATAAAAGAAATTTTAGGAGGATATCGTGGTTAAATTATACAAAAACGGAGCATACGTTTTTAACGGTGAGAATGTTGTTGCTGAAGAGGATATTTCACGTGAATATGCCGCATACACAGACTCAATGCCCATAAAGGAAGACTTAAAAAAAGAAACGCTCAGCTATAACATCTTAAAGAATCACAACACAAGCGGAAACGAAGAAAAGCTCAAAATCAAATTTGATAAGCTTACTTCGCATGACATTACATTTGTGGGAATCATTCAAACGGCACGTGCGAGCGGGCTTGAATCCTTCCCTGTGCCTTATGTGCTCACAAATTGCCACAATTCTTTATGCGCAGTCGGAGGAACAATAAACGAAGACGACCATATGTTCGGTCTTTCGTGCGCAAAAAAGTACGGCGGAATTTATGTTCCTCCTCACCAGGCGGTAATTCACCAGTTTGCACGTGAAATGCTTGCGGAATGCGGAAAGATGATCTTGGGCTCGGATTCCCACACAAGATACGGCGCACTCGGAACAATGGCAATCGGCGAAGGCGGTCCTGAGCTTGTTAAGCAGCTTTTAAATAAGACTTACGATATAAATATGCCGAAGGTTGTCGGTGTTCATTTGACAGGTAAGTTGAACAGCGGCGTCGGTCCTCAGGACGTGGCACTTGCGCTTGTCGGTGCCGTTTTTGCAAACGGATATGTAAACAATAAAGTACTTGAATTCTTCGGAAGCGGCGTAAATACGCTTTCCGTTGACGAAAGAATCGGAATCGACGTAATGACAACCGAAACCACATGTCTTTCTTCGATTTGGATTACGGATGAACGCGTAAAGGATTTTTATGCTCTCCACAAGCGTCCCGAAGGATATAAGGAATTAAGTCTTAATAAAGCCGTATACTATGACGGACTTGTTGAAATAGATCTTTCGACAATAAAACCGATGATTGCCATGCCTTTCCATCCGAGCAACGTTTATACAATCGATGAAGTAAACGAAAATTTAAAAGACATTCTGCACGAAGTTGAAGAGAGAGCGCTTGTATCTCTCGGAGGAAAAATAAATTACAGCTTGCAGGATAAAATCAAAGACGGCAGACTTTATGTTGAACAGGGCGTAATTGCGGGCTGTGCCGGTGGCGGATTTGAAAACATATGTGCTGCTGCAGATATTTTGAACGGCAAATTCATCGGAAATGACGAATTTTCGTTAAGCATTTATCCTGCTTCCCAGCCGATTATGATGGAGCTTGTAAAGAACGGAACGATTGCACGCCTTATTGAAACGGGTGCCACAATCCGCACGGCATTTTGCGGACCATGCTTTGGTGCGGGTGATGTTCCCGCAAACAGAGGACTTTCGATACGTCACTCAACAAGAAACTTCCCCAATCGTGAAGGCAGCAAAATCACAAACGGACAAATTGCATCCGTTGCTCTCATGGACGCTCGTTCCATTGCCGCAACGGCAGCAAACAAAGGCTTCCTTACGGGGGCTGATAAATTTGATACTGAATTTACCCATCCCGTATATCATTTTGATTCTTCGATTTACGAAAACAGAATTTATTTCGGATACAAAAAAGGAAATCCCGATTTGCCGATAAAGCTTGGCCCGGGAATCGTTGACTGGCCCGAAATGGAAGCACTTCATGACAACCTTCTTTTAAAGGTTGCATCGGTGATTCACGATCCCGTTACAACAACGGACGAACTTATTCCGTCAGGAGAAACATCATCGTTCCGTTCAAATCCTTTGGGACTTGCGGAATATACGCTTTCACGTAAGGATCCGGGATATGTGGGACGTGCAAAGGAAATTCAAAAAGCAGAAAAGATGAGAATCAAGTCCCATGACATAAATGATGTTTTTGTAGCTTTCCCCGAGCTTAAAAACGTTTATGAAATCATTTCTGAGGAATTTAAGGTAAATTATGATACGATACAAATCGGAAGCGTAATTTATGCGGTTAAGCCCGGCGACGGAAGTGCGAGAGAACAGGCTGCATCCTGTCAGAAAGTGCTCGGCGGGCTCGCAAATATCGCACATGAATATGCAACAAAGAGATATCGCTCAAATCTCATAAACTGGGGCATGATTCCTTTTATATTTAAGGATTCGATTCCTTTTGACTTAAACGATTATATCTTCATAAAGGACATAAAGGATGCAATCCTTAATAAGAAGAGCTCTGTTAAGGCATATGTCGTAAACAACGGCTTAAAGGAATTTACGTTATCGATCGGCGAGCTTACGGACGATGAGCGTGATATTATCGTAAAAGGCTGTCTCATAAATTATTATAAGGCAAATTAAAAAAAATCTTAAAAAAATTATTTTTACGATTGACGTACTTAAAAATTATGATATAATATCAGAGTGCTTTTATCTTCCAAACAGTTGTATAGGCACAAGAACTATCCGACCGGAGGGAGGGATAACAGAATGTCTACAGTAATCGTAAAAGAAAACGAATCACTTGATAGCGCGCTTCGCAGATTTAAAAGAAATTGTGCAAAGGCAGGCATCCAGCAGGAGGTTCGTAAGCGTGAGCATTACGAAAAGCCGAGCGTAAGACGTAAGAAAAAGTCTGAAGCAGCACGTAAGCGCAAGTTTAAATAGTTTTTAACCGATAATCCCCGTTTTTGACGGGGATTATTTTTTTCTTTATTTTCTTTAATATCGTTCGTAATTGTGCTATACTGTTTTTTGGGTTTACATTTCTTTAAACATTTTTTTATAAAAGTTCAAGACCCCCCCCTGCCTTTAGGCGATAAGTATTCTTGAACGAGTGCACGGCAATTCATATCAGAAATTAAACTTCCGATAATCGATTATCAAGCCTCTTTGTGGTTCTTTTATCGGAAGGAAAGCTATAATAAAGAGGGTTTGGTTTAGGGATTATTGACGGAGGTGCGGCAATGCAATACAGGATTGAACTTGACATTGTTTGTATTTTTTTGGTTACATGGTTTACGGGGAGACTCATAAAAGCACATGACGAAAGCAGCAGCCAAAAATTATTTTTAAAGCTTTCTTATTCTGTTATGGCAACGGTTGCGCTTGATTTTGTATGTGCGACGATTTCTTACGGTACGGGAAGGTTTTTCTATGTCCTTAAGAATATTTTTAATATATCATATTTGTGTATTTTGGGTTTTACAACCTATTACTGGCTCATATATTCCACAACTTTTACAAAAAACAAAAAAATTGTAACGGACAATAACAAAATCAAATATGCCATTCCTTTGATTGCTTTAATTGCACTTCTTATCACAACTCCGTGGACAAAATGCATAATTTGGTTTGATCCCGTTACTGCCGAACAGAATTTTGGCGAATTTAGGGTATTGGCTTTTATTGTATACTTTTTTTATTTGATTATGGCAACAGTTCAATGCCTTGTCGCCTTTTTTTACGATCCCGAAACAAGAGCGATATTTAAGCACGATGCCATAGGTGCAATTATTGTTTTACCCGTAATGGCACTTATAGGTTGTTTGGTTTTTGATAATTTTTATTCGATTTTGCCCGCAATATCTCTTGTTATAGGCGCCATTTCAACGGATGTCCAATATAACTGGCTTTCGGCCGACGGGCTCACGGGGCTCAACAACAAGCGCCAATATTTGGCTTATATAAATTCTTGCATTTCCGATCCTTCCGAAAACATGGATATTTATTTGATGCTTATTGACATTGATTATTTCAAAAAAATCAATGACAAATTCGGTCATGCGGAAGGAGACAAAGCAATTACGGAGGTGGCAGCACTTCTCAAAAAAGCCTGTTCCGGAGAAAGAGGAATTTTTCTCGCGCGATACGGCGGTGACGAATTTGTATATGTCGTAAAAGCACGATTCGAAGACGAAATCGTCAATTTGAAAAAAGAAATAAGAAGGATGATTAACGAGCGGAACATTTATACAACATCAAAATATCAATTGTCGCTCAGCATCGGATATTCGACATTTGATAAAGAAAAGGATACGCTTGAAACACTGACGGCAAGAGTCGACGATATTATGTATAAAGAAAAACAGGAACATCATTCAATTTTGGATATCGAAAAATAAGGACAGGGACTTAAATGATTGACACATCAAAGGCGCTTATGCTTAACTCAGAGATTATCAAAGAAATTTTCGGTGAATATGATTCATTTGCAAAAAAAATAGAAAAAAGCTTTAATGTATCGCTGATTTCGCGTGACGGTGAGCTTAAAATAATCGGTGATGAGGAAAATACTGTAGCCGCCGAACAACTTATTACGGCACTTACAGAGCAAATAAAAAAAGGAAGTCCCATAACAGAGCAATCCGTAAATTATTTGATTGCGATGAGCCTCGAAAACAAATTAAAAAGTGCTGCGGAAGCAGACAACGATTTAATCTGCTATACGCTTATGGGCAAGCCCATTAAGCCAAAAACAATCGGTCAAAAGGAATATGTAGACGAAATCCGCAACAAAATGATTGTATTCGGTGTCGGACCTGCGGGAACGGGCAAAACATATCTTGCAATGGCAATGGCGATAAGGGCATTCAAAAATGATGAGGTTTCACGTATAATTCTTACGCGTCCCGCAATCGAAGCGGGAGAAAAATTGGGCTTTTTGCCGGGCGATCTCCAAAGCAAGGTCGATCCTTACCTTCGTCCGCTTTATGACGCACTTTATCAAATAATGGGGCCCGAATCTTTTCAGAAAAACATGGAAAAAGGCCTGATTGAAGTCGCACCGCTTGCTTATATGCGCGGGCGCACGCTTGACAATGCTTTTATCATCCTTGACGAAGCACAAAATACGACACCGGCGCAGATGAAGATGTTTTTGACACGTATAGGTTTTGGGTCTAAAGCGATTATTACGGGCGACTTAACTCAAAAAGATTTGCCCGTAAATACCGAAAGCGGACTTGATACTGCACTTAAAGTACTAAAAAACATCCCCGAAATCGGAATTTCACATCTTTCTTCCGTTGACGTTGTTCGCCATCCTCTTGTTCAAAAAATAGTAAATGCTTATGAAGAATACGAAAAAAAAGAAACAAGGAGAAACGGAAGTGACAAAGGGAACAGAGAAAGAAGCCATAAAACCAAATAAGAAATATTTTAAAAAATGTATTGCGGTTTTGCCTGTAGTTTTGATAACCGGATTTTTTGCGATTATGGGGTCTTATTTTAAATCCGAAGGCACAGACACATCACTTGTTCATGCTGTGATATCATGTCTTTCGCTTGGGCTCATAATTATATATTCCTGTTTCAAATGCCGTGACGAAAATATAACAAAACGTGAAATCATAATATTTTTAAGTTCTTTTTTCGGCTCAATGTGCCTATATGTTTTTTGTGCCGATAAAATTTATGTTCCCGTATATTTACTCGGGGTACTTGCGATATCTTATTTTTTTGATTTTACGGTTTCGATATTCTCTGCATGCTTCTTTTTGGAACAAAGTTTTTTTTATTTTAAAAGCGGATATATTTACCTTTTAATTGATGCATTAATTTGCTTTATCGCTTCTTCTTTGGTTTACATAATTGAAATTATATATCAAAAATCCGTGAAAGAAGGGAAATTTATGTTCGGCAAAAACAAAGACAGTATTTCATATCTCAAAGCTCTCGCAAAAGAGCTTGACAAAAAAG
>CAVJHK010000048.1:0-13056 GCA_963649295.1 Lachnospiraceae bacterium
CCATGAACTGCGCCTTCATATCCCCATTCAACAGATTTGTCGGCTGCTATGGCAAAAAGATGCCCGCCTACTCCGGTATATTTTTGAGTTCCGTATTCATGAATATTATTATGCGGTGCGGTGCAGACCCAATGAAGGTATGCCGCATGCGAGTCTTTATCACGCCTTATTCCGACCAGCCCCTGAATCGAATTATCTTCCTTTAAGGCAAGCGCATATACCCGGACATCATCGGGTATCTCGTACCAATCAATATTCCACCCGTTGGAATGATTAAAATTTTTCAAATAACTTCTGCTTTCAATTTTAAATACAACCGTTTCCTTGATTTCTCCCGTTGTGTTTTCCTTTAAACAAGGAACAATTTCATCAATCCATATATTTTATACAACCCTGTTCAGTTATCTTCATATATCATTTCCCCTTTTTTATCATTTTACTTTATTTTCGATATTTATGTCAATCGCTTCCCCGTCCATACCCCTTCAATTTTTCACAATCTTTTTGCCGCATTTTTCCCAATCGTTTGTTAAAAGAGTATCATTTGTTGACTTTATCGCACTTTAGGGCTAAAGTAAACGTAATTGGGTGTTTTACGCCCCTATAACAGGAGGAGAATATGTTTTTATCCGGAAAAGGCGGAGTACATGTTCCGCACAATAAAAACACGGCAGGGCAAAAAGCTGTCAAAATGCCCGCACCGGAAAGGGTTGTCATACCCGTTTCGATGCACATAGGGCGGCCGGCGATGCCTGTCGTAAAGCCAAAGGATCACGTAAAAATCGGCACAATGATTGCCGAATCACAGGGGCCCGTTTCGGCGCGGATTGTGGCAAGTATATCGGGTGACGTTGAAAAAATCGACAGAGTGCTGCTTGCAAGCGGCGCATATTCCGATGCGATAATCATCAAATCGGACGGCCTGAACGATTATGACGAAAATCTCACGCCGCCCCATGTTACCGATTACGAAAGCTTTATTGCGGCAGTCAGGGAATCCGGCATTGTGGGTCTCGGAGGCGCAGGCTTTCCGACAGCCGTAAAGCTTGATGTCAAAGACACATCACGCATTAAGCACGTTATCATAAATGCCGCCGAGTGCGAGCCCTATATCACAAGCGACACACGCACGATGCTTGACAATTCGGAGGACATTTTTGCGGGAGTGGAATTACTCAAAAAATACCTCTCCGTCACAAGCATTATAATAGGTATAGAAAAAAACAAGCCCGAAGCGATAAATAAAATGCAGGAGACATTTAAGGATGACGCTTGCGTCACCGTAATGCCGCTCCCCGAGCTTTATCCGCAGGGCGCCGAAAAAGTGATAATCAAAAATACCACGAGGCTCACGGTCAAAAAGGGCAAGCTTCCGATCGATGCGGGCTGCGTTGTAATAAACGTGACAACGCTTGCGCAAATCTCAAAATACATTCGCACCGGAGTGCCGCTTACCGAAAAGTGCGTCACAATTGACGGAACCGCGGTAAAGACACCAAAAAACATTATCGTTCCGATAGGCACTTTAGTTTCCGATATCATGAATTTTTGCGATATCGACGAAAATGATGTTTACAAAATCCTGTTCGGCGGTCCGATGATGGGAATTTCGGTTACGAACGCATCTGTTCCCGTTCTCAAAAACACAAACGCTGTTACGTTTATGGGGAAATCGGAAGCTGCATCTCCCCGCGCAACACAATGCATTCACTGCGGCAGATGCGCAACGCACTGTCCCATGAATCTCACAACCTTTGCAATTGCACGCGCTTATGAAAAGCAGGACGTGGACAGTCTCATCGCACTCAATACGGATTTGTGCTGCGAATGCGGCAGCTGTTCGTTTATATGCCCCGCAAAGCGCCCGCTTGTTGAAATAAACAAGCTCGCAAAAGCTATGATCAGAGAATACAATCAAAAACAACAGGCGGCAAAGGGGGAGAAAACAAAATGAACAGACTGAACATATCGGTTTCGCCTCATTTTCATGACAAATCGACAACCAAAAGCATAATGCTTGATGTCATAACCGCTCTCCTTCCGACCGCGGTTATGGGAATCGTAATTTATGGAATAAACGCACTTGCAGTAATCGCAACCGGCATCGGATTTGCAATTATTTCCGAAATTATTTTTAACAAAATCGCAAAAAAGCCTCAGACGGCATCGGACATGAGCGCCGTTGTAACGGGACTTTTGCTTGCTTTATCTTTGCCCGCAAACATTCCCCTTTGGCAGGTTGCAATCGGCGCAATATTTGCGATCGTAATCGTAAAGGGCGTTTTCGGCGGAATCGGACAGAATTTTGCAAATCCCGCAATCACGGCAAGAATATTTATGCTTGTGGCATTTTCAAGCATGGTAATGCAAAGCTTCCCGGTTACCGATACGGTTTCCGCCGCAACACCCCTTGAAATCCTGGAAAACGGCGGCACAGTCGATATAATAAACCTAATCACCGGATACAGAGGCGGCGCAATCGGTGAGTCATGTACGCTTGCGCTCATTGTCGGCGGAATATATCTTTTGATCCGCAGGGTAATCACATGGCATACGCCCATAAGCTATATCCTCACCGTTTTTCTGTTTTCGCTTATTTTAACGGGCGACATAATGACGGCTCTCTCTTATACATTTGCGGGCGGACTCATAATCGGCGCGTTCTTTATGGCAACGGATTATGCGACAACACCCTATATGCCTCTCGGAAAATTAATTTTTGGATTCGGCGCGGGAATAATCACCGTCCTCATCCGTTTTTACGGAAACTATCCCGAGGGCGTGAGCTTTGCGATACTCTTCATGAATATCCTTACGCCCTATATCGATAAATGGACACGCAAAAAACCTTTCGGAGGTGACATAAAATGAAAAAAGCACTTCCAAACGTATATGTACTCACGCTTATATGCTTGATTACAGCTCTCATAATGGCTGTTGTAAATTCCTTTACCCTTCCGATAATCACAAAAACCGAAGAGCAAAAGACAAGAGAATCATTAAGTGCCGTGCTTCCCGACGGCGGAACATTTACGGAAATCGAATTAAACGACGGCATCACCGCATATTCCTCCGACACAACAATCCTTGCGGCATATAAGTCTTCAAACGGCGGATATGTCATAAAGGTATCGGGAACGGGATATTCTTCGGGGCTTCAGATACTTTTTGGCGTCAAAGACGGACAAATCACGGGGTCGGAATGCATGTCGTCATCGGAAACTCTCGGATACGAAAAAACCTACGGCGACACACTTAACAATAAGGATGCCGCAGAAATAAGTTCTGTTTCAACCGTATCCGGCGCAACAAAAACAACTGCCGGATACAAAAAAGCCGCAATCGCCGCAATCGAAACGGCCGAAAAATTAAATAACAATTAGGAGGAGCGGGAGTGGAAAACCAGAATAAATTAAGTATAGTTACAAAGGGCTTTTTCAAAGAAAACCCCGTATTCGTACTTGTGCTCGGAACATGTCCCACACTTGCCACAACGACATCTGTGCTCGGTGCCGTCAGCATGGGACTTGCCGCAACGGCGGTACTTATGTGTTCCAACTTTGCAATATCGCTGCTTCGCAAAATAATTCCGGACAAAGTCAGAATTCCCTGCTATATCGTAATAATCGCAGGCTTCGTAACCGTTGTACAGATGCTTATGCACGCTTATTTGCCCGAGCTTTATGAGCTGCTGGGTGTTTATCTTGCATTAATCACAGTTAACTGCATAATTCTCGGCCGTGCGGAGATGTTTGCAAGCAAAAATTCGCCCGTCGATTCACTGCTTGATGGGCTCGGAATGGGGCTCGGATTTACGATAGCTCTGCTCCTTATGTCGACAATACGTGAAGTTTTCGGCGCAGGCTCATTTTTTGGAATCGAGATACCTTTTATAAAGGATCATACAATCGGCTTCCTTGTAAAGAGTCCGGGCGGCTTCCTTGTATTTGGTCTACTTATCGCAATCGTAACGCTTATAATGAACAAAAAAGGCAAAGAAGCTCCCACGCTTAATTGTGCCGGCTGTCCATCGGCCGCATTCTGTAAGGGTGCAAAATGCGAAAGCGGTGATTTGACCGCATCCGCACAGGACCTTGCGGAAGTTGCACACGCCGCATCCGCGCAAGGCACTGCGGGAGTTTCTCATAATACTTCCGGGAAAGGAGAGAAGAAATGATTAAGGAACTTGTCATCATACTTCTTACATCAGTCCTTGTAAACAACTACGTACTCAGCCGTTTCCTCGGAATTTGCCCATTCCTCGGAGTATCAAAAAAGCTCGACCAGGCAACGGGAATGGGAATTGCGGTTATATTTGTCCAGCTCATGGCAACTGCCGCGACCTATCCCATTTACTACTTCATCCTTGTGCCGAACGGACTTGAGTATTTGCAGACAATCGTATTTATTCTTGTAATTGCGGCCCTTGTTCAGTTTATCGAAATTGTATTAAAAAAATACATTCCTTCGCTTCACAAGGCGCTCGGTGTATATCTTCCGCTTATTACAACAAACTGTGCCGTTCTCGGTATCACAATCAACAATATCACTGACGGATACAATTTTGTCGAATCAATGGTAAGCTCACTCGGATGCGGACTCGGATTTCTCCTTGCGATGGTTATATTTTCGGGTGTACGTTCGAGACTCGAAAGCCCTCAGACTCCGAAGGCATTTAACGGACTTCCGCAAACTTTGATTGCCGCATCCATAGTTTCTCTCGCATTTATGGGATTTGCGGGAATAATCGACAATCTTTTTATGTAGAGGGGGCACAATATGAACGAAATAGTAACAGCTGTTGTAATTGTGGCGGTAATAGGACTTATATGCGGCGTTGTGCTTGCGGCCGCATCACACTTTATGGATGTGCCGACCGACGAAAAATTCACTCTTGCGCGCGAATGTCTCCCCGGAGCCAACTGCGGAGCCTGCGGATATACGGGATGTGACGGATATGCAAATGCCCTTGCAAAAGGCGAAACCACAGCCACAAACCTGTGCGTTCCGGGCGGTGACACGGCGGCGCTTGCAATTTCAAAGGCACTCGGTCTTGCATATTCAGGTGTCGAAGAAAAGGTCGCATATGTTCATTGCAACGGAAATTGCGACGAAACACGCGACCGTGCGCTTTATACGGGAATTCAGAACTGCAGTTCGGCTTCCCTGATCTATGGCGGCCCAAAGGCCTGCGTATACGGATGCCTGGGCTTTGGTGACTGCGCACTTAAATGTCCCGAGGGCGCAATTTGCGTAACAAGCGGAATTGCAAAAATTGACATGACAAAATGTATCGGATGCGGCATTTGCGTTAAGACCTGTCCGAAGCACATAATTTCATTGATTCCCGTAACTGCGGTAACTGCGGTAGAGTGTAGCTCCGCAGATCCCGGCGCAGTTACAAGAAAGACCTGCGAAAACGGATGCATAGGATGCAAAAAGTGCGAAAAGGAATGTCCCGAAAACGCAATCACGGTCAGCGGAAATCTTGCAAAAATCGATTATTCCGTTTGCACACGGTGCGGCAAATGTGCCTCCGTCTGCCCTGTCGGCGCATTAAAGAATGTAAACTTTAATTTGAGCTACGGCGCAAAAAAAGCGCTATAATACCAGCGATTGCATTTTTAAAGGCATAAAAATAAGCCCGAAAGGGCTTATTTTTTATCAAATACTTTTTGAAAAACTAATTTCCGTCCTTCTCGCTATTCTTCTTTTCGTCTTCCTCACGGCGGCGTCTGCCTGTTTTTTGCTCAAGATAAATCGATACAAAAAGTGCAATAAGCACAAGAACAATCACAACAATAATAAAAATCGTGCGAAGTGTGCCATTTGCAGGCTTTTCAGCGCTATCGGAATTTGACGCATCATCGGCAGTGCTATTGTTTGCATCACTTCCGTCATTACCTGAATTTGCGCCGCTCAAATCCGTATTTCCGTCATTGCCGGAATTTCCCGCATTTCCTATATCCGCACTGTTTCCCATATCACCTGAAACATTATTTCCCAAATCCGTATTTGCGGAGCCTGTATCCCCTATTGCTTCTCCGCCTTGTTCTATTATTCCGTATGCGTCCTCGGGGGCTTTAGAGCTTAGCCAAGAGCTCATAATTTCCTCTTTATTTGCCCCCCAGCCAAATATTCCTGCGGGTTCGGATTCCCCAGCCTCGTTTATTGCTATTATTTGATAGAAATAAGATTCTGCACTGTCCGCACTCGGATCCGCAAACATATTCACGGCACTATAACCGAGCACTTCCCATTCTTCGGGCTTAGTCCAAGCCTTTACCTCTTTTACACGCTCGATCCTGTAATATCTTGCGTTTGGCACGGCATCCCAGTCCATGTGACGGTAGGATTCGTCATAATTTGTATAATCAAACGAAATATTTTGCACAGCCGCCGGAGCTTCCGTATAAACAATGTCGGGAACATAATGCGCCGACACGCCCGTAATATTAAGACCGAAAATTCCTTTTGCCACCATTTGTGCAAGTGTATTTGCGCCGTATGTCTGGTAATGTGTCGAATCGCCTGCGCCCGTCAGGTAATTCTTAAAAATTCCCGCACGGAACGCATTATAATAAATATCCTTTATTCCTCTTATACCGATTGTCGAATACAATTCTGCAAGCTTTTCACGACTCATCAAATTAAGATCGATATAATTTGCACCGGTATTTGTTGCAGACAGAATCGCTGCTTCAACAAATGCGGCATAGGTTGTCGAAATCACGCCTTCGTTTGAAATGATATTCTGATTTGCGTGAGTCACAATGACCGGAATTCCGCCTCGTTCCCTGACACCCTTTATATAATAATTTTCAAGATAGTCCCGGTACTTTTCGACACTTACCGCGCGTCCCGCAACCGCACCGCCGTCATTTGTGCCAAAGCTCACAAGAACTATGTCACCGGGGCGCACATAAGTCAGCACATCATTAAGCCGTCCCTGCTTTAAATAATTCAAAGTACTTCTGCCGCCGAGAGCCTTGTTTACAATATTTATATCATCCGTAAAATAATTTGCAAGCATCTGCCCCCAGCCGGTCATTGGATAATAGGAAGAATTGTATGTTTGCACAAGCGAATCGCCGATTATGTAAATTGTGGGCTTTTCGCCTGCGTTTTTTTCTTTTTCCTGCGCAACCGTAATGTCAACAAGTGTGGCATCTCCCACAATAATCAAGGTTAATGTGTCATGAAGCGCCGCAACAGAAAACTCTCTCACATCAATTTTGTCGTAACTCGGAATTTCATAGAGAAGCGCGCTTCTGTCATCTATTCCCTTTCCCGTATATGCGGCATTGATGTTCCCGTAGCACTGGTCTTCCATGACCTCATCATAATAAATCCTCACGGGACGGGCCTTAGTATTATCTTTATATTCCTCCGCCCCCGTAAAACGAATTGTGACCGTATAATTTTGTCCGCTTTTTACGGGCACTTTGAGCGTGGTATTTTTGGTGCCTATAAGTGTGTTGTATGTGTAAGTGACGGAACCGGTTATGGGTATCTCCGTGTCACTTTCGGCATTATTTTCCGTGTCATTTTCGGCATTATTTTTCGTGTCACTTTTCACATTATTTGCCGTGTTACTTTGCGTTACAGTCTTTGTGCTCTGCCCTATGCTTATTTCAGCTGCATACGTGTAAGTTGCCGCACAAAGCACAACAACAAATCCAAACAGTGCCAAACCTACGAGTAGCTTTTTTAATTTTCCCATGCATTTCCCCTTTCTTGTATATAAAGCCCGGGACTATCCCGAACTAAAATTAAAAATTACCTCTCAAACCTGGAGTACCAAAACCAAAAGTACCAAAAACCCAAAAAAACTCATACCAAAAGTACCCCGCTAAAACACCTCATGCCAAAAGTACTCCCCGCCAAAAAATTCCAATATTAAAAACGCTTTCCATAACAAATTAACTTGTGTATAAGCCAAAACTCAGCCGGACCTAAAGTTAAGCCGGACATTCTATCCTTACTTAAGATACTTAAGAATCTCCGAAAAATAGTCGTTGTCTATTATATATTTTGATGCCGTAAAGCGATTTTTAACTTCCTGTACAACAGCATTTACATAAGACTCGTGAACCGGTTCGTGGGTAGTGCTCTCGTAAACCCATTTTCCTTTTGTTTCGTCATAATAGCGCTTAAAATTATCCGTCAAAATCTTTTTTTGCCCGTTAAAAGGCACAAGTCCCGGGATTTCCGACAATGCGTCACGCCCCATAAGAAGCCTGGAATCATATGTAAACCCAAAGAGATTGTAAAGTGTGGGCAAAATATCCATAGGGCAAGTTACCTTGTCGATTTCAACGGTTTTTGTCATTTGTGCATTCCAAATCACAAGATTGTTTTTAAATCTTTCAAAATTAAGATCCACGTCATGACCATAAAATTCCGAAAAATAAAGGTTAATCGAAATGTCGTCAGTTGCCTTTTTGCCATATATCTTTTCATAATCGGCTTCAATGTTCTTTTTGTTATAATCCGTCACAGCATTTTCGAGTCCGTAAGGATAATGATCGGCATTGATGACAATTACCGTTTTTTGGAGAGCACCATATTCCGTAAGCTTTTCGATGATATTTTGAACGGCATATTCAAGCTCTAAGTTTGCCGCAATATAAGCTTTTAATGTTTCGGTATAAGGTAAATCGGCGACTTCCCATTGATGCAGTCTTGACATCTGATTTCCCGACCAAGAATAATTTGTATGTCCGGACACAGTCATATAATAGGTCTGGAAAGGCGTGCCTGTATTTTTCCAATCGTTTAAGTATTCATCAACAGAAGCCGTAATAAGATCGATATCAGACTCCGGCCAGCGGTGGCTGATATTAAGCCCGTATTCGGTGGATGTAACGCCGTCAATCGTTCCGCCGCCGTAACCGCGGTAGATGCGCATGCCAAAGCAGTTCAAAATCGAATTTCTGTAATAATAATTGTATGTCCAGTTGTGATATCCGTAGGTGTTGTAGCCGTTTGAGAGGAACATGTTGCCAAGGGCATAGGGCATCGAATTATTTTTGCCGGAATTGTTGAAATTTGCCCCGGTCGACTTTGATTCGTCCTCTTTTGTCTCCGGATCGTCAAGTATTGCCGCCGTACGGCGTCCGTTAAATTTGCCTTCGGGGATAAGCCCGCTTATTCCCGCAAATTCACCGTCAACGGTTGACGTATACCATATCGGATTATAAAAATTGTTGAATTTGAAACATGAATTTATCATCTTGTAAAGCGTCGGCGTAAGCTCCTCGGAAACAGCAAGCGGCGACCAGGCTTCGGCAGTAATAAAAATCAGGTTATAGCCCTCAAACATCCCCGTATATTCGTTTTTGTTTGAAGGTGTTTCCGCTTTGAAATATTCATTTACCCATTTTATTGCGGAAGAAGAAGTATTTGCGGACACATTGTCAAAATCAATGTCAAGCACGTGGGGACTACGGTCAACGGGCGTGGGTGTTGCCGTAAATGTGGGTGTACATGTAAACGTGGGCGTTGCCGTATGATTCGGAGCCTTTGTGGGCGCCGGTGTGGGTGTAAATATGGGCGCAGCGGTAAATGTTGGTATTATCACAATTCCCGGTGTTCCCGTTGTATCACCCCTGCCGGTATGCGTTCCCGTTGTATCACCCCTGCCGGTATGCATTCCTGTTGTATTCCCGGTTGCCCCCGGCGTTCCCGTAAATGCCGCAACAAAATCCGAATCGCTCTTTTCTGTATTTTTGCCCGTCACATAGGAATAGGTTTCTTTAAAATCCTTCCTTAAATATACCATCATTCCGAGCGACTTTTCGCCATATTCAAAGTCAAACGATTCGTAATACATTTCATAGTCCGAATCGGGCTCGTTTTTGCCGGGAAGCAGCATACACAAAAACAATACATAGGAAAGCACGGCCGATCCCGCAAAAATAAGTGTTTTTTGGATATTTCTGCGCTTAAAATCGGTGCAACGCATAATTGCAAGTATTATTTCCAATACAAGCGGCACCAAAAGCGCAAGCATATTCGGAATGTTTGAAATAATTGCGCTTGACAACATGTCCGTAAATTGCAAAACGTCCGTCCCCACATTAAGTGCCGTATAGAGTGACAAAAATACACCAAAAACTTCGTGATAAATCACTTGCACAATATAATAAACCGTAAGCACGCCCGAAAACAAAAATGTAAGAATTTTGTTTGTGAGTGGGTTAAAAAGCCCCGAAAGCGTATACAAGACCAATCCCGTACATAACGAAACCAAAGATACATTTACAAAATCCGAAAAGAGAAAGCTTTTGTACAAAATAAGGTGAGATACAATTTCAAGGTAAAGCGGCAGTATAATTATGAGATTTATGCCGAATATCCGTTTTGTGAAACCGCTTTGGGCCTTGTGGCTCACTTCCGAATGTAGCTCGTTATTAAAGCCCTGTTCTTTTTGAAAATTTGATCTGCTGTCAGATTCAGTCTCGTTTTCGGTGTTTGATTCGTTATTAATTTCCTGTTCTTTTTGAAAATTTGATTTGCTGTCAGATTCAGTCTCGTTTTTCGTATTTGGTTCGTTATTAAGAGCCTGTTCTTTTTTTGTATTTTCTTGGCTCGCGCCCGTTTTGTCAGCGTTCCCGGGCGCATTTTGTATTATTTCTTCAAACATTACCTGTGGCCTTCTTAAATTATTTATGTTTCAGTGTGAGATGTCCCATTTTTGCTTAAATCTTAATGCATATCTTCCGGCTGATCGAATGCTTCTGCTTCCGGCTGATCGGATGCTTCCGCTTCCTGCCGCTCTTTTTCGGCATCCGCATATCTTTTTTTGTTATGCAGGATTTGGATGATAAAACTTAGAACGTTGGATGCGGCAAGTGTCAGTCTATCCCTTGTAAGCTTGCCGGATTCGAGAGCATTCATAATATCCTTGTGTCCGTCGCAGGATTCTGCCGTGCCGTTTTGCACAACCATATAAATATCGTTCCCGGCAATTACCATATCAGAAAAGGCCGTAGCCGAATGAATCCCACGCTCTGTGCCGATACGAGGCCACCAGTCGGTCATAATCATGCCCTTAAAGCCCCATTCGTCCCGGATAATGCGGGATGTCAAATCAAAATTGGATGCGGAATGATGTCCGTTTACCATATTATATGACGTCATAATTGCGTTTGCGTTTCCGGTACGCACGGCAATTTCAAAGGGCTTCAAATAAATATCCCTTATTGCGCGTTCGGAAATAATGTTATTTTCGGTAAAGCGTCCCGTTTCCTGCGAATTTGCCAGACAATGCTTGATTACTCCGGCGCGTCCGTTTTTATGTAATCCAAGTACCGCAGCCGCAGCCATTTGACCCGCCAGTACCGGATCTTCAGAATAATATTCAAAATTTCTGCCGCAAAGCGGATGCCTGTGAATATTTATTCCGGGACCAAGCAAAATATCGACATTGTAGTCAATCAGTTCGAGCGCGATATAGGAATAAAGTTCTTTTACAAGCTCTGTATCCCATGTGCAGGAGAGAGCCAGGGCTTCGGGAATCACGGTTGCGGTCATGCCTTTTTTTAAGTGAATTCCCGAGGGGCCGTCGGCGGTACACAAAACCGGTATGCCGTAGCCCCTTAATTCTTCCGTAATGCCGCCGAATACGGATGCTGAGCCCGGTGTTGCTGCGGGATTGTCAAAGCCCTCACCTATAACAAGCGCTGCAAGGGCGCTGTCAGAAAGGGAATTTGCAAAATCGTCAGGGGAAATATGCTTGTTTAACACGTCATCAAACGAATATCCTTGTTTACCGGCAAATACGGGCTTATTTCCGGCAAATACAGACTTATTTGCGCCGGCAGCATTTATCCCAACAGCGCTTACCTGTGCTGCATTTAAGTTAATTGCATTTGCCGATGTGCAGGCTGCAGCTGTACCGGTTACGGATTTGTCCGTTTGTATATTGTTGTATTTATTACTGCTTTCGGATAGTACTGCCCCACGTCCCTGGGGCTTCACTGCCTCATACAGAACTCCGTTTATGCCTCTCTTTATTCTCATGAATTCTTCTTTGGGCGCAAGGGCGTCCGACAGTTTTTCTGCGATCCACGTCGTATCACGCGTGATCTCGGCGACTTCTGTGAGCGAGCGCACATCAAATCCGTAATAAATCTTGTATGTGCCTTTTTCAAGCACACGGCATGACCTGTGCCCGGTTGCCCCGGTGTCATCAAAAGATGCCATGGAGCTTAGTTTGAATTTTATATAGAGAGGTGCGGTTTCGTTTGGGGACAAAATTCCGGTTTTTCCGAATGCGCAGAGCTCTGCCGTCGGGCGTCCAAGTGCGCCGTTCGGCGCAGAATAATATACCTGTAATACAGCGCGCCCGGGGAAAGTGCCTACATTTTTGATATTTGCCGCAACTGTAATTTCAATGTCGGTATTGTCAAAGGTTGTCATATTTAGGATTTCCCTAAAATCCGCTTTGGCGCCCGTAACCACAAAGTCGGTATAGCTAAGCCCAAAGCCGAACGGATAGAGGACACTTTCCTTGTCAAAGGTTTCAAAGTACCTGTAGCCGACATAAATATCTTCTTCATAAAAATTATCATTTTCGTCACCAAAATTTTTGTCGGACGGATAATCGGAAATTTTTGCGGCAATCGTGTCGCTTAGGTGGCCGGACGGAGAAACATGGCCCATTAATACATCGGAAAGCCCATTGCCGCCCTCAATCCCTCCGCAAAGGTTGAGGAGCACAGCATCTATCCTGTCATGGCAAAAGGGAGCGGATATCCACGCCATATCCATGATGTGGGATGTGTTAAATACGATTCCGACATGCTGAAATTCGCGCGTAACCTGAGCTATCAGACGCTTTTCGGCGGAATTTAGGCGAAAGCTGCCGGGAGAATCCAATACTTCCTTTTCTTCGCCCGCACGGCGTGACAAGAATATTATTGCCTTTGAATTTGCTGACGCAGCTTTTTTTATTTCGGAATAGGGAATTTCATATTCCTTTTGTACACGGGGCTCAGAGGCAAATTTGCCCTCTTCGCCCGTATCATAGGGATTTGCTCTGATAAAATC
>CAVJHK010000049.1:0-4305 GCA_963649295.1 Lachnospiraceae bacterium
GGCTCTGTTATCGTTGCAATCGAAAAGCCGAGGCGCGCCCGCATTCCGGACGAATAATTTTTTACGGGGACAAAAAGAAACTCGTTTAATTCGGAAAATTGGCATATTTCGTCAAATTTTTCTTTTATGAACGTTTTGTCAAGTCCCAGCATCGCGCCATAAAGCCAGATATTTTCTTCGCCCGTGTACTGCATGTCAAAACCCGCCCCAAGCTCGAGTAACGGTGCGATTCTGCCCTTTGTTAAAACTTTTCCTTCGGTCGGCTTTTGGACGCCCGAAATTATTTTGAGGAGAGTTGATTTTCCGGCACCGTTTTTGCCCATCACGGCAAGGCGTTCTCCCGGTTTTACGGATAAAGTCACCTTGTCAAGCGCCAAAAACTCCCTGTATTTGAGGTCACGCTTAAAAAATCGGATAACATATTCTTTCAGATTGTCAACCTTTTTTTCGGCAAGACGATATTTGACGGCAACGTTTTCCGCAATAATCGAAAAATCCGAAGCACTTACCCGTTCCTGAATTTCTTTGGTTTCTTTTACCCGTTCCGGAATTTCTGCCTTATTATTCAATTTAACCGAATCATTTGTCATTTTATTGCCGGCCGATTGCGGATTTCCTTTCTTAATTTTGATCCCCACGGACAAAAAGCCCACTTGTTTTGTCACGGAGCCGCTTATTCAGTATCCCCATGCCACGGACACAGTCACAGATACAATATAAATTTGTCCTGCGTTTTTACAAAAATTACAACACCCGCAATGCATGAGATGGCCGCAAATACCGCAGAATAAACAATGCCCCAAATATCCGGTACGGTCCCAAATATCGCACTTCTGAAATTATCGATGCATGCATAAACCGGATTAAATTTAAAAATCCATGCGTTTTTGGCGGTCACGGCGCTTTCGGCATCATAAAAAATAGCGGATGCATACATAACAATCATTGTCACAATCGTCCATAGATATTCAAGATCCTTAAAGAATACCGAAAAAGCCGACAAAATAAGACCGGTCCCCAGTGAGATAAAAAGTATGGACACAAGCGGAATTACGGCATACAAAACATATATCGTGGGAAAAATATGCCGCATACATGCAACTGCCATAAGCACGATAAGAGAAATAAGAAACATTATATAGTTTGAAAAAACTGCCGCAACGGGATACATGTATTTTGGAACATATACCTTTTTTATCATTCCGGCATGCGTGCGCACTGACTTTAACGCTTTTTGGGTGGCGCCCGAAAAAAACGAAAAAACAAGCCGCCCCGAAAGAATATATACAGGGAAATCACGCGTACCCTTGCCGAGCAGCTTTGAAAAGACAAGCGTGAGCACGATCATGGTAAGCAGCGGCTCAAGAAACGTCCAAAAAATCCCGAGTACCGAGTTCCTGTATTTTAATTTTATTTCCTTGACGGTCAGCTGTTTTAAAAAAAAGCCGTATTTTTTGAAATTTAATACAAACTGCTTCATGTTTTTTGTTATTGATTTTTGTGGGTATCGGTATCAGAGGAATTTGTATCGGTATTTTTTGCATTAAACGGATCATCGGAATATATCCCCGTATCGTCATGATTTTCCGTATCACCGGGGGTTGTGTCCGCACTCTCGTCACCGCCCGTATTGTCGGGATTTGTGTCGATTTCCTCGTCAATCGCAGCTTCAGGTGCCTCTTCAATCAAAACCGTAACAGCAAGAACCGAATCTCTGTCCGTAATATTTATGGTGCTTAGGTCTGATGAGATCAGCGACATTATGTCAATATTGCTTTCGACAGCGGAATTTTTGTCCGTAACATCAACGGAAACCGTGAGGGTGTCGGGGAGAAGCGTGAGATCCTCATCCGTTCCCGAAAAAATTACGCTTTCAGGCTGAAAAAGGATTCCACGGACCTCATATCCGTTTTTTGGCGCACCTATTGTAGCTGCATTAAGCTTGACTTCCTTTGTTTTGTAGAATTCTGCGGTTACACGCACCGAATCGGCGGTCAGGGTAAAATTGTCCGTATTAATAATCTCGCCGTTTATGTCATATATCACGGGCGAAACCGTAACAATCGTGCGTGCGGATAAATCGGTAACATCTACGGATGCCGCAACATAGGAAATGCGTCCGACAAGAGTTTTGGAGCCCGTAACAGAAATAACGTTGGGGCTTGATACAATGCTGCCGACAACATAGGGTGCGAGCGGTGTGCCGACAGTCTCCGCACTGATTTTGAATTCACGTGTCATATATTCTTCGAGGCTCAGCTTCATATATTGATTTTGGCCGCGTATTATCTCGATTTCGTTTTCGTCATAGCCGTCAAAAGAAATCTCTATCGGCACGGTATCCGTCACATAAATTTTTTCGCAGTCGACCAAAGCCTTAATGCTGTCACGTGTGATTTTGTCGCATATGGATTTTCGCGCTTTTATCGTAATATCAATTTCGTTTCCGTAGACAACCGCCGGGACAAGATTCTTGTCGGTAAGCGACTCGCGATTCAGGATTGTGACCGGGATATCCGTAATTTCGGCAGTCTTTATGGGGTCGATGTTGTTTACGACAACTATCCATATAATAAAAGCGGACACAAGCGAAAAAATTTTGAGTCCCGCATTATATGATATTTTGTTGGTGAAAGTCCTGATTTTTTTGTTCATTGTCCGTGCCCCTGTCGGCCGATGCCATGTCAATTTATTTTTTTAAGGCAATATGCTTTTTGGTATGTTCGTCTTTTTTGGTGATGAGTTCGGTGAGCTTTGTACGAAGGAATTCTCCGTCTACGTTATAAACAAGGCTTCCCTTTTGAGCTATCGACACTTTGCCGGTTTCTTCGGAAACAATAATCGTGAGGCTGTCCGTAACCTCACTTACGCCTACCGCGGCACGATGACGTGTCCCAAGGTCTTTGGAGAGCTTCATGTTGTCGGAAAGAGGCAGATAACACGTTGCAGCCGTCACGCGATTGCCGCGTACCACAACCGCTCCGTCATGAAGCGGAGTGTTGTGTTCAAATATATTTACAAGGAGCTGCGGCGTCACAACGGCATCAAGGCCGATTCCCGTTTCGACATATTCATTTAAGGGTGTTTCGCACTCGATTACAATGAGTGCTCCCGTTTTTGTCTTTGCAAGCTCGTATGCGCCTTTGACAAGTGCCTCAACTGTTTCCGCCGAAAATTCCTCGCGGCGTGTTCTTGTATCAGATGCAAGAAAAGGAAGCGACATGACGCTCTTTTGTCCCAGATTTTCGAGTGCTTTTCTGAGTTCCGGCTGAAAAAGTATGATGATTGCCGTGATGCCGACTCCGATCGTGTTTGTGATGAGACACAAAATAACCTCAAAATCAAGGAGATAAGCGATCCCCCAAAATACCATGATTACAATTATGCCTTTTACTATAACCCAGGCACGCGTGTTTTTTATCCACTTTGCGACATAATAGATAATGCACGAAATAATCAAAATTTCGACTATGTCCAAAAAACGGATTTTGGGAAAAGAAAATATGCTTTTTATGTTTTCCGCTATTGTCAAAAGATCACTCATTTTCGGTTTCCTTGTCATCAAGCACCGATCTTCCGGCATTTTCTTTTGCGGATTGCTCGGCTATTGTCTGGATGTGCGTTTTTTTGAGGGCTTTCATGTGATTAATTATTTTTTTGACGGAAAATTTTGTTTCGGGCGGGTTTTCCGTATCCGGGACTTCAGTTTGATTTTCTTTATTTTCCGCCGGTTCGTTATCGGATGCGTTTTCTTTTTTGTTATCCCCTGTATTTTCGGTGGGATTAAGCTCGCCGAGAACAACCCTGTCAAGCTTGGGAACGGCTTTTACATAATAATAATAGTCGTCGTCCTCAAAGCTTACCGTCTCGACGGCGGAATAATCAAGCACCATTCGGAAAAACTGAACAATATAAACAATTATCATCGAAAGCATGGTGCCGAGAATCACATAGCTTAATTTTATTGTCATAAAGCCCGCAAGTACGGCATGAAGAATCGCAACAAGCGCGCCTCCGGCAAAAATGGTAATTTCGAAGCTGTAGCTGAATTTCAGCTGTCTGAGTGCCCACATCACAATGATTACAAATGCAAAAATGAGAACAACAAAAATCATTTCTTTGTTTGCAAAGATATTGTCGATGAAGGTAATGTAGAGATTAAGTATGTCATCCATAGTTGCGATTTCGCTGCCGAGAACTGCCGCCTTTGATGCCGCAAAAACATAATACGAAACAATTCCGACCGCTGTGGGAAAAATCGCTGTGGGAGCCGCCGTCATTCCGAGGAGAAGTGCAATCATATAG
>CAVJHK010000049.1:4315-12520 GCA_963649295.1 Lachnospiraceae bacterium
ATCATATAGTGCATGTTGTATTTCATGAGAAGCGGAATCGCAATAAGGGCATAAGCAAACTTTCCCGAAAATCTTGCGGCAAAGCAATAAAGCACAAGAAGCACCGCCGCCACAAGAAGTGCCATTACGGGTGACACTGAAAACACTTCATAAACCGCCGTAAGCAGAAGGAGCGCAACGGTGATTATCTGAGGAACCAAAGCGCCCACAATCCCAAAAAGGAATTTAATATAAAACCTGTCAAGCGTTTCGTTGTAGGGAAGCTCCGCCACAATCCGGGAATATGCCGCAAAAGATATTATGAATTTGAATATGAGCCCGATTGCGAATTGATATTTTTGAAAAATTTGTCTTGCGGCACGTCTGAATGCCATAAGAGTGGTAAGCATATATTTAATCCCTCCTTTTGGGGGAAGCGTTTTCGCTGTTGTAAAGAGTGCGCAGCTTTTTTAGCATATTGAAATATTTTGCAAATCTGTGCTTTGACTTTCTGATTTTGAGCATTCCGAATACAAGCCCCATCATCGAATAAACAGCCAGAAGAAGTATATAAAGTGCCACAAGCTGTTTTATTATGATCGTATAGTCAAGGTTTACGGCATTTTGGACGATATATTCAAGCTTGTATACAACGCGCATTCCGGCAATCAAAACAAAGCCTACCGTGACAAATATACAATTTTTCAAAAAATTATTGCGCAAATAATCCCGCACAAAATATGAATTGATTTTTAGGTCTTCTTTGCCTTCGCCGCGCTCGTACATGGCAAGCTTTGTCATAAGGCGTACTTTTCTGTTGTCTATCATGATATCGTATGTATACTTTCCCTTGGTTATTTTACTGCATCAAAATAAATGATATCACACCTTGTGCATAGGTGCAAGACGTTTTGGGAGTGCGTATATAAAAAAAGCCCGGGGCAATCCCGGGCTTTTTGGGTTATAAGATTTGCAGGCAAATCCTATATAACTTATTATTTTGTCATTACTTAGCCGATTTTTTCTTTTCGAGCGAAGAAAGAATCAAATTTATGATGATTCCGAGAATGAGCGCACATGCAACAGCTGTGATTTGAATTTTGCCGAAGTTTAAGACAAGTCCGCCGATTCCCGCGATAAGGATGGAAGATGTAACAAAGAGGTTTTTGTTGTCTTCCAGGTCAACCTTTTGAACCATCTTGAGGCCGCTTACCGCAATGAAGCCGTAGAGAGCCACGCAGACGCCGCCCATTACGCATGAAGGAATGGAATTTACAAAAGCAACAAAGGGAGAAAGAAAGGAAATCACTATTGCAAGGATGCTTGTGGCAAAAATTGTGACAACGGAAGCGTTTCCCGTGATTGCAACGCAGGCAATGGACTCACCGTAGGTGGTGTTTGGGCAGCCGCCAAAAAACGCTCCGACCATTGAGCCTACACCGTCACCGAGAAGTGTTTTGTCAAGTCCGGGCTCCTTTAAGAGATCCTTTTCGATAATCGAAGAGATGTTCTTGTGGTCTGCGATATGCTCGGCAAATACAACAAAAGCAACGGGAACGTATGCAACAATGACAGAACCGATGTATGCGCCGGAAATCTTTTCAAAGCCGCCGAAGGCTCTTATGAACGTGAACTCAGGCACGGCAAAAAATGTATTTATTGTGACACCGTCTGCGACAAGCGCCTTGAAGGCGGAATAATCGGAAATAAGAAGTGCGCTGTTATTGCTCACATAACCGATAATCGTAAGAACAGACGCAAATGCGTATCCTGCCAGAATACCGATGATGAAGGGGATGAGCTTGATATTCTTTCCGCCGACAGTTGAGCAGATTGTGGTTACGATTAAGGTCACAACACCCGTGAGCACGGCAAGAAGCGTTGCGCCGCCTGCGGGAGCCGTCTGAAGGTCATTTACTGCGTTTCCGGCAAGCGAAAGTCCGATGATTGCAACCGTAGGGCCTACAATAACAGGCGGCATGAGCTTGTTTACCCAGTTAACGCCGAATGCCTTTACAAGAAGGGCAATAACAACATATACAAGACCTGCGAATATTGCGCCTATGATAAGTCCGAGATATCCGACTTCAAGTGTTACGGCGCCGGCAAATGCGGATGCCATCGATCCCAAAAATGCAAATGACGAGCCAAGGAACACAGGGCTCTTAAAGCGTGTGAACATAAGATAAACAAGTGTACCGCAGCCCGCTCCGAAAAGTGCGGCGGCACTCGACATGCCGTTGCCCGTGATGATCGGAACAACAAGAGTTGCGGTCATAATCGCAAGGAGCTGCTGGATGGCATAGATTATCGTTTTGCCGAATGTGGGGCGATCCTTAATGCCGTAAGTGAGTTTCATTTTTCTTCCTCCGTTTGAAAAAAAGTTTGTTTTTATGCGATAAAAAAACCTTCAACGTGAGAATCTTTAAAATAAATAATTTAAATGATTCTCATATTGAAGGTTTGATATCCTGTGTAATGAACACTTATTAATAATGCTAATGTGATTGATAAGTGTTTGAATTTTAAAAATAAAATGAGAAAGAACCAAAAAGAAATGTTTGGTGAAAGTCGTAAGCGGCTTTATCTTATGAAAATATGTTTCATAAAGCAAAATCATTTCTTTTCCTCCTTGCACATTTCGTGGTAATATACCATAAAGTTTATTAAATGTAAAGAAAAATTTTTTATAAATCAAAATACCGGTGCCATAAAAGCACCGGTATGAATTTCAGCATAAAGCTGTATTATTTTTGAACAAGGTGAACGGCAAAGCCGCCAAAATCGTCGGCAAGATAGATTCTTACCATCTTGTTGTTCTTGTAAAGTGCGGAGTCGTGATCAAATTTAAAGCCCTGAAGCTCCATATGATAGATTGCTCTCTCGATATAATTTGTGCCGATTGCGATATGGCCGAGAGTGCCGGGACCCATTGACTTGTTTACTTCGATTGCCGAGCTTGCAAAAATCGAAGAACCACCAACCTTCATGTCGAAGCCGAAGAATGTGCAGAACATCTTTGCTACGTTCATGGCCTTTTCTTCGTTCTCGCAGTTGATGCCGAGATGCTTGAATTCAAAGCCGAGCATTGTCTTAACCGCTTCACGCGTAAGGCGTGTGATTTCGTCGAATTTGCCGTCTGCGATAAGATCCGATTTTACCATCCAGCTGCCGCCGCATGCGACAATCTTGGGGAAGTCAAGGTAATCCTTGAGGTTTGCGGCATTGATGCCGCCTGTGGGCATAAAGCGAACTCCCGTATAAGGTGCTGCCATAGCCTTGATCTTTGCGATACCGCCCGACTGCTCTGCGGGGAAGAATTTGACCGTTGTGAGCCCAAGCTCAAGTGCGGTCTCGATGTCCGTGGGGCTTGATGTGCCGGGTGTGATCGGGATGTTCTTTGAAATACAATATTTTACGACATTGGGATTGAGGCCCGGGCTTACGATGAATTTTGCGCCGGCATTAACCGCCCTATCAACCTGCTCCGTTGTGAGAACAGTGCCTGCGCCGACAAGCATATCGGGACAAGCCGCACACATATTGCGTATTGCTTCTTCGGCGGCAGCCGTACGGAATGTAACCTCGGCAACGGGAAGTCCGCCGTCACAAAGTGCCTTTGCGAGCGGAGCCGCATCCTTTGCGTCATTGATCGCAACTACGGGAATAATTCCGAGTTTTGAAAATTGTTCGATAATATCTGCCATATTTTTGCTCCTTTTATATAATTTTTAAGGTTTATTCTTCTGAGATCATGACATAACATATTCATAACCGCTCAAAGCACTCACCTTCGGTTAAATTTATACAGATTCCCGGTCATGGCTGCTTGAGATACGTCATTCACATATTTTGTCCTGTCTTCTGTGTCATTATACTTTGTTAATCGCATCAATTCAAGATAGAATTCTTGCGGAAATGATACTGTGATCATAGATAAAAGAGAGCACAGGGTTTTCGGCAATTTTTGCGAGAATCTCCTGTCCCGCAGCGGTTGCGCCAAACACGGTGACGATTCCGAAAAGCACCCAGACCACAAAAAGCGCCACGCAGCCGCCCATAAGTCCGCCAACGATTTTGTTAACCGATCCGACGCCCGGAATTTTGCCGAGCAAATTAAGCATACCCGACAGAATCGCAATAATTATTCCCACAATAAGAAGCGTAAGCAAAAACGAAAGCGCCTTTATTGTGACATTGGTTATCCCGGTGCATGTGCCGTCCTCCGCACTTGCAAGCCTTTCGTTGACATCGGCGTCCGAGGATATTTCGAGGCGATTAAGCACGCTTTCGTCACCCAGTATCGACTCACGCATGCTTTCCGGAATTCCGATTGCACTCAAAATTTCACGTGCGGTGTCGATGCTCTCTTCGCCGCCGGTTTCGGCATCTGTCCCGTCGCCCGCTATATTTTCTGCTATAACCTCCGCCCAGCCGTTGTTTTCGATCAGTGCTTCCATGCGCGAATAAACAAAATTGTAGAGCGCATCGCTCTTAAAAAGCCATGAACGTGTAATCGGCGAAAGGACTATGGTGAAAAAGACCGCGAGGAATATCGATATCACCAAAAAAATCATTTTGAAAACGCCCTTTAGGTATCCGATTATCACTCCCGTGAGCAATATTCCGACAACAACAAAAAATACCCAGTTGAGCTTTAAGCTGTCCAAAAAAGCCTGTAAAGATTCCATTTTTACTCCCGATCGAAAAGATTTGTTCCCGGTTAAAAAAAATTTTGCTCCTAATCAACAAGACCTATAACCTTGACACTATCGCCCCCGACAACAAAATATCTTAAGTTTTTGCCGTAAAAAACGTCTTTGGTGTCTTCCGGCAACGTGACTTCAAATTTTTTTGTACCGTTTGTGCGGTAAATCAAAAAGCTTGTATCCTCTTTTATTATGATTTCCGTTTCATACGGAATTATCTCATCAAAATTTGAAATTTCCGTGATTTCGGAGAGAATATTAAAATTTGTGTCATATATTTTTATGCCGAATCCCGATTCTTCCGATTTTGCCGTAACAACCGTATCACCCGGAAAAAGATTATAGGTTTCTCCCAAATCCACCTCTTTTAAGAGCTCCGGAATCTCGTCCATCTTGTAAATTACGGCTTTTTTTTCAAAAAATATTCCGATTGTATTTTCGTCCAAAAAAACCGCCCTGTAGGCTATGTCATTTATTTTTCGCTGTCCCACTATGTTTTCGATATAATTTTTGCCTATGTTTCCGGTGTGTAACAAGCTTTTTGCCGTCGGGTGACAGTGAGATTCCTACGGGTATTCCGTCACGTGTGCTCGATGTGCCGATTTCTGCGGTTATTTCTCCCGCTGCCGAATAAATCCTTATTATGTCCTTCAGGCCGTTTTGCATGAGAACCGCCGTTGTGCCGTTTTGGGCGACACAAAGAGAATTTATTTCGTATTCCGTTTCGTAGGATATTGCCATGCCGTTTTCGGTCACGACATAAACCTTTTTGCCGTTTTGTTCGGTAATGGCAGCCGTCATGCCGTCAGAAACGACATAAGGCGTGTCAAAGGAATATGAAATGTCAAAGACAAGCCCTCCGTCGGTATCATAGGCGCGTGTGCCATTTTGACGGCATATATAAATCCTGCCGTCTCCCCGGTGGCATGTTATGTTTTTTTCTGTGGGGATTTCGGCCAGAACAGAATAATTTGTATATTCCGTTGTTTTTTCTTTATTTTTTTCAATCAAAAATACGGCCGCAATTATGATTATCGGCGCAAAAATTAAAAATATTCCGATTTTTTTTGGAATCCTCAGCATTGTCAAAAAAAAGCCAAAAAATAAAATCTGTTACATGTCCGTTCTTCCGTTCAGAGCGCGAAGAAGCGTCACTTCGTCGATGTATTCGAGGTCGCCGCCCACCGGAACACCGCTTGCGATACGTGATGTCCTGATTCCGAGCGGCTTTATGAGTTTGGCAAGATACATTGCGGTTGCCTCGCCCTCTATGCCTGAGTTTGTGGCGATTATTATTTCGTTTACATCGTCTTTCAGGCGGAGCAATAGCTCTTTTATCTTAAGATCGTTTATACCGATTCCCCTGACCGGCGAAATCGCCCCGTGAAGAACATGATAAACGCCGTTATATTTGCCTGTCTTTTCGTATGCGGCAAGGTCTCTCGGATTTTCAACAACCATAATCGTCTTTTTGTCACGTCTGTCGCTTTTGCAAATAGGGCAAAGCTCGTCATCCGTAAGCGTACAGCAGCATTTGCAGTAACGAACGGATTTTTTGGCGTCAGTAATCACATCCGTAAGCTTTTTTACATCCGCCTCCGGCATATTTATGATATGAAAAGCCAGCCTCTGGGCGGATTTTGCACCTATTCCCGGAAGTCCCGAAAAAGCCTCTATGAGTCTGTTTATATGATTGCTGTAATAATCCATTTATAATCCGAAGCCTCCGAGACCGCCAAGTCCCTGCATATTGCCCACGGCGCCCGAATTTAATTCATTGTCGATTTCCTCTTCCGCCTTTTTGACCTCGGACAAAGCCGAATTAACCGACGCAACTATCATGTCCGAAAGAGTTTCGATGTCATCGGGATCCACACAATCCTTTGAAAGAGTGATTTTGGTAAGCTCGTATTTGCCGTTTACCTGTGCGGTCACCGCTCCGCCGCCCGCAGATGCCGTAAATTCCTTTTCGGCAAGAGCTTTTTTCTTTTCTTCAAGCTCCTGCTGCTGCTCCTCAAGCTTACGCTGCATACGCTGTGCCTGTTTCATTAAATTTCCCATTCCGCCCGGCATCATGCCGCCCGGAAATCCGCCTTTTTTGCCCATTTTTCTGGTTCCTTTCCGTTTTTAATCAAGTTTGTTACTTGTCTGTCTCAATTATTTGTTTTTTTTACTCATTTATCTCAACCGGTATGTTTTTTGAACCGATTTCCTTTAGGAGTGCGACAAAATCCGCATTTTCTTCGGATACGGGAGCCTTTTTTTCGTTGCCCGTATATCTGAGTTCGATATCTGCCTGTTTTCCCGTATATTTAAAGATCGCCTCTTCAATCATCTCTTTGCCGGATTTTTCGCCTTCGCGATTCCCTGTCATATATCGGTATATAAAATCATCCCTTACGTTGACTATTATCCTGTTGTCATCAGAAATCGACAGCTTTGCCTTTTTTATGTCTTCATAAAAAGCGGTAAAGCCTGCCGTTATCTTGTCCCACGACATAAGGATGTTTTTTAGGTCCTCGGGAAGGGCTTCGGCTTTTTTAATGAGATTTTGTTTTATTATTTCGTCATCACGGGCGTTATTTTTTAATATTTCCCCCATGCCTGCGGCTTTGCTCATTTTCGGTGCATCGTCCGCAAAAGTCTTTATCTCCACAAACCCTTTTTCAAGTTTGTTTTCGATTTCCGCAAGTCGCACATCAAACGAATCTTCTTTTTTGTCGGTCAGGGGCGAACATGCCTTGATTACGGCAACCTCCGTTTCGACACGTTTTGAAGCCGAAAGCTTTATGTCGTTTGTGAGAGCCGAAAAGATCCGTATGGTTCTTAAGATCAGTTCCTCGGAGGCTTCGTTCACTTCTTCCGTAAATCCTTTGAGTTCAGATGTCGGAATATCGTTTATGAAATCCGTGTTTCCCGCCGCCTTTGCGACAAGGATGTCACGCAAATACCACGTAAAATCCGCACTGAAATGCGTAAGCTCTCCGCCCTCCGTCACAATGCCGTCAATAATCCGAAGTGCCCCGTTTACGTCATGCGTCCGTATCGCATACATGAGTTTTTTGTGCGTTACCGCATCCACCGTCCCAAGACACTTAAGCACCTTGTCATAGGTAAGCTCTTCTCCGAGATAAAACGATATGCATTTGTCAAGCAAACTTATGCCGTCACGAAAAGAACCGTCAGCAAGAATTGCAATATATTTTAAGGCCTTGTCCTCCGTTTTTACCTGTTCCCTGTCGACAAGCGTGCGGAGACGCTCAGTTATTTCGTCTGACGTGGCACGTCTAAAATCATACCGCTGGCAGCGCGAAAGAATCGTAATCGGAATCTTGTGGGCTTCTGTCGTCGCAAGTATAAATATAACATAAGACGGCGGTTCTTCAAGAGTTTTGAGAAGCGCATTAAACGCATTTCCCGACAGCATATGGACCTCGTCGATTATATAAACCTTGTATTTGCCTTCCGTGGGCGAATATTCAACCTCGTCGATTATTTCACGGATATTGTCGACGGA
>CAVJHK010000050.1:0-12455 GCA_963649295.1 Lachnospiraceae bacterium
TCGTAAATACAATCGTCGAAAAACCGACAAAAGCAAGTGCATTTATAAGCGGATTGCTTTTTTTCATATAATCACCTTCTTCTTATAAAAGAAAACAAGCCTCTTAATTATTTTAATATTTTAACAAAAATCTGTCAATCGATAAATTTTGGTATGCTCATATTTTTTTTTGTTCCAAAATATTAAAAACAGGATTTTTTAACTTATTTTCTTTTTTCATGCTTTGCTGTGCTTCTTTAATAAAAGAATCGGCACACTTCTTGAGTGTTGTCCTTTCTTTTGAATCAAGTTCAAGATATTTTTTGAACATCCCCGTAAATGTTTTCAAATGATTTGCTTTTATATCATCAAGGGTAAAGGCATCATTTGCCGAAAGCATTTTGAACAAGGCATCGGTAAATTGTTTTTTATCGTCATCGGAAAGCTCACGAAGCCAATTTCTCATTGTTTCGTCAAAAATTTTGCCGACTGCCTTAATTTCATTTGCCGTAACAAAATCTTTTCCGAGCACCTGCCATGTTCCCGCATCATGCTGCATCACACCCTTTGCGGAACTTTTTACAATTGCAAATCGACTTAAATCATTCATTATTGCGCCTACGACAGACTCCTCCGGCGTAAACCATTCCGTTTTCGGAAAAATATCGTTACGCCCATCACCGAGTATCGATTCTTCCATAAATCCCGGACCGTCAAAATCATATACCTTTTGAATTCGCGCTCTTATTTTTTGAGGAGCCTTGCATGCCGCATAAACCGCCAAGTTTCCGCCTTTTGAATGACCCGTAACATAAATTTTTCCTTTAACCAAACTACCTATTTCTTTCAGATAATCAAGCGCTTTTTGCTGTGCGGGAACAGCACTCATAAAGGACATATTAAAGTCTTCCCGCCATCCTATCAGGTGCTCGTCTGTACCGCGAAAAACAACAACATATGTTTTGGAATCCGCTTTGACCGTAACAGCCGAAAATTGCGAATTAATTTTCGGTACAATCTCATTTCTGTGGCAAAACATACCCATATCCGAAAATCTTTCGGATCGGGCGCATTCCCTCAAAAAAATTCCGGCAGTTTTGGTAAAAGATGTCGATTCTTTTGCAATTTTGTCCACGTCATGATTTTTCAAATAAACTTCCGCTGTTTTTTTGATGGTGGCACAACTCAAATTATCGGACGGAACGATTCCCTGCATGTCTATGTAAGAAAGCCATGCAAAAATCAGGCAGTCGACTTTGTTTATTTCGTCCTGCTTAACGGTCAAATCTCCTCTCCATTTTACATAATCCAAAAGTTCAGCCATAAAACAACTCCTTTTTTTGGGTATGCTCTCAAATACAGCTTAATATTTCAATGATACAAGGCTCAAAAGGCTCAAAAAAATCACAACTAATTTTTTGTACCGAAGACAATATCAAATGTTTTTTCGACATAAACACCTTCCGTCAGGATTTTTACCGTAATTGTACCGGTTGTGTTCCCTCTCGTGCAGGAAACGGTTTTTTCATATCCCTCCTGGCTGTTTATCGTAATGCCGTTTATTTTGGTAATGATCATACCCTCGGTAAGACCTGCCGCTTCTGCCGGCGAACCCGATTTTATTTCTTTAATATATATACCTCTCGGCATATTGTAAGCCGTTGCATAATCCTTCGTAATAACCTGCCCGACAATACCTATATAGGCTTGCTCGCTTTCGGGAATTTCAGTCATATTCATGAGTCCCTCAATAATCGGAATTGCCGTAGAACAAGGGATCGCATAACACATTCCTTCAACATCGGCATCGGCAATTTTGGCATTATTTATTCCGACAAATTCACCGCGTGAATTTAGGAGTGCCCCCCCTGAGTTTCCGGGGTTTATGGCAACATCCGTCTGAATAAGAGACATTGTATATTCATCGACGGTAACCTCACGGTTAACCGCACTCACATACCCAACCGTCACCGATTGTCCGTATCCGAGCGCATTTCCGATTGCGATCACCATTTCACCCGGCACAAGACTGTCGGAATCTCCGAATGCGGCAAGTCTGATTTTTGCAAGCGTTTCGATCGACAAATCGGAAATTTTAACCGAAATCACTGCCAAATCCTCAGACTCATCGCTTGCCTTAACCTCCGCATTGGCACTTGATTCATCAATAAAATTCACCGAAACCGAGACTGCATTGTCGACAACGTGGTAATTTGTGGCAATAAGAATTTCATCATCATTCTGAGCCGCAATAATCCCCGATGCATTTGACGTTGTTTCGTATGCATACGCTCTTCCGAACATATCATATTTATATGTTACGCCCGAAACATTTATCGCCACAAGCGCCGGCATGGCATTTGCGGCAACAGTCGAAATTCCTGACGCATCATCCGACACCGAAGCAGCACTTTCACTTGCAAGAGAAGCATATTCTTCCTGTAATTTTTCGTATTTTTGAACTGCCGCATCTACTTTTGATTTACTGTTAAAATATTCTATTGTCGGAAAAAGCACACCTGAGACAGCTCCGATAATTATCGCACCTATAATAATTTTGTAAACAGATTTCATATTTATATCACCTTCCGTTTCGGATAAACATTAACACGAAAGTATGAAAGAAATGTGTATTAATTATTTTGCTTTCCAAAAAAATCCCGAACCTCCGAAGCCATATAAAGAGAGCCAAGGCAAAGCAGAATATCGTTTTCCTTTGCATCAGAAATTCCGAGTTTTATGCCGGACGAGACATTCCCGCCGTTCCTTATTGTTTTTACGCTTTCACCGCAAATTTTTTGAGTAAGCATATAAAGTTCCTCACACTTCATTGCCCTGTTGTAAACAGGCTCTACACATATTATTTCATTTGCGATTTCCGACAAAATTATAAGAATTCCCGATACGTCTTTGTCTGCCATAACACCGAATACACATATTACATTCGGCCTT
This sequence comes from Lachnospiraceae bacterium, assembly GCA_963649295.1. Lineage (GTDB taxonomy): Bacteria > Bacillota > Clostridia > Lachnospirales > Lachnospiraceae > RGIG3528. The sequence continues at coordinate 2,932 of CAVJHK010000050.1, forward strand.
TTTTCCTTATATTCCTTTAAGCATGAAATTATGGCATCAATTGTTGCACGCATTCCTTGAGGATTATGTGATCCGTCTACAAATGTAAGCGGATGATCGTTTATTTTTTCGAGTCTCGCAATCCACTTAAATCTTTCAAGACCGCTGTAGACTGCTGTATCCGGAATATTAAACCCGCGTCTTCTCAAAACTTTTACGCCTTCTGTTACAACAGCCGCATTTTTTCTTTGATAGCTTCCTATCATATTCATTTTGATATCTTCAAATCCGCCATACGAAAAAATCTGACATGACAAATCTGCTTTTTTAACTTTAATATCATTAAAATCCGGTACAATAAGGCTTGAACCGGTCTCCATGCATTTATTCTTAATTTCGGCTAAGGCATCATGCTCTTCACCGTAAAATACAACATCCGAGCCTTTTTTTATTATTCCGGACTTTGTTCTTGCGATTTCACCAACCGTATTTCCAAGGTATTGCATATGATCAAGCCCTATATTTGTGAGGATTGTAAGTTCATTTTTTGGAATTACGTTTGTCGCGTCAAATTCACCGCCCATGCCCACTTCAAGAACAACAATATCGCATTTTGTTTCCAGAAAATACAAAAAACCTATTACCGTAACAACCTCAAACTCGGACGGCGGCTCTTCCATACCGTCAACCGCATTTTTTACTTTTTCTGTAAGTCTCGCAAGGCTTTCATCGGGAATTTCAATAAATCCCGGAAGTGTCCCGGATTCGTTATTTTCGTCGCTTACCATAATGCGCTCGTTAAAGCGCATTATAAAAGGCGACGTAAAAAGTCCCACTTTATATCCGGCACTTTTAAGGATTTCCGCAATCATAGCGGACACTGAGCCTTTTCCGTTTGTACCGCCGATATGAATAAATTTAAGATTTTTTTCCGGATTTCCGGTTAATTTAAGCAACTCACGGGTTTTTGTAAGTCCGAGTTTTTTGCTCATAAAGCGAAGCCCGTGTATATAATCCAAAGCTTCTTCGACATTCATTGTTATTGCTCCCGTTTTTCCATATTTTCAAAAGCCGTCGCAAGCATAAGCTTGATACGATTGAGCTGGTTTACCTCAGATGCACCGGGGTCATAGTCAACCGCAACAATATTGGCTTCCTTAAAATTATTTCTTATTTCCTTAATTACACCTTTTCCCACAATATGATTCGGCAAGCATGCAAAAGGCTGACAGCAAACTATGTTCGTTACTCCCGAATGAATAAGTTCAATCATTTCACCGGTCAAAAACCACCCTTCACCCGTCTGATTTCCCAATGAAACTATGGGAGAAGCGTAGTCTGCAAGCACCGAAATCGGAACGGGTGCACTGAATCTCTTGCTATTTTTTAATGCCTTTACGGCATCCTTCCGCATAAAGTCATAAAATTTTACAATCATATTGTTGATTCTCATCGACTTTTTGGACTTGCCGAGTGCTTCATGCTTAAAATTCGAATTATATGAGCAATATGACAAAAAGTCCATGAGGTCCGGCATAACCGCCTCAGCGCCTTCTTTTTCAAGCAAATCAACAAGATAATTGTTTGCGGCAGGCAGGAATTTTACAAGGATTTCACCGACTATTCCCACTCTCGGCTTTTTTATGTCCTTAAGCGGAATTTCATCAAATTCCTTTATGATTTGCCGAACATTTCTTCTAAAATCCCTAAAGTGCCCCGTTTGAACCTGTTCTATACAAATTTTCTTCCATTTTTCATGAAGCCTGTTGACGCTTCCCGGTTCAAGCTCATAGGGTCTTGTCCTATATACGACACGCATAAATATGTCACCGTAAACAAGCGCCTGCATGGCACGGATAATCATTTTCGGTTCAAGCGAAAATCCGGGATTTTTTTCTATTCCCGAGGTGCTGAGTGAAATAACCGGCACCTGTTCCATCCCTGCTTTTTTGAGTGCTCTTCTTATAAACGCAATATAGTTTGTCGCTCTGCAGCCGCCGCCGGTTTGGGTTATGATTACGGCTGTTTTGTTTAAGTCGTATTTTCCCGACTGCAAGGCTTCTATCATTTCACCCACAATAAGAAGCGACGGATAACATGCATCGTTATTTACATATTTGAGTCCGATATTGATTGTGTCACGCGTGGGCTCGGGCAGCTCAACAATATTAATTCCGCATGATTTCATTGCCGGAGCAATTATATCAAAATGAATCGGTGTCATTTGAGGAATAAGAACATTGTAGGTTTTTCTCATTTCCTCCGTAAAAATAATTCTGTGATAGGCTGCGTCGTTTACCTTATTGGTAATCCCCTTTTGCTTTCTGTCATTGATTGCGGAAAGTAACGACCTGATTCTGATTCTTGCGGCGCCCAAGTTACTCACTTCATCTATCTTAAGCATTGTATAAATCTTACCCGAACCCGTAAGAATATCCGCAACCTGGTCGGTTGTAACGGCATCAAGTCCGCATCCGAACGAAAAAAGCTGTATAAGGTTAAGATCCGGATTTTCGCGAACATACGAAGCCGCAGCATAAAGTCTTGAATGATACATCCACTGGTCTACAACAATAGTAGGTCTGTCGGTCTTTGCAAGATGCGAAACCGAATCTTCAGTAAGAACCGCTACACCATAAGAATTGATAAGTTCCGGTATTCCATGGTTGATTTCGGGATCGATATGATAAGGTCGTCCTGCAAGAACTATACCCTCGCACTTATGCTCACTGATATATTTAATCGTAGCCTCGCCCGCTTTTTTCATGTCATTTCTGGCATTTTCAAGTTCTGTCCAGGCGGCATGTGCGGCAATAGTCACTTCTTCCTTCGGAATATTGTTTTCGATTCCGAAAAATTTCACAAGACGATTTGTTATGATTTCTTCCGATTCAAGCGAAACAAAAGGATTTTGATATTTAATCCCAAAGTTTTTTATCTCTTCTACATTATTCTTTATATTTTCACCATATCCCGCAACCATGGGACAGTTGTAGTGATCACCGGCTTCCGGAAATTCGATTCTTTCATAGCTTACACAAGGATAGAATATATACTTGATGCCTTCCTTTATGAGCCAGCTCACATGTCCGTGCGCAAGTTTTGCCGGATAACATTCAGACTCCGACGGGATCGATTCTATTCCCATTTCGTATATCTTTTTTGAAGAAAGCGGTGACAAAACAACCCTGTATCCGAGACGCGTAAAAAACGTAAACCAGAAAGGATAGTTTTCGTACATATTTAAAACTCTCGGAATTCCGACCGTTCCGCGTTTTGCCTCAAATTCTTCAAGCGGCGTATATCCAAAAACTCTCTTTAATTTATAATCAAAGAGGTTCGGAATATCTTTATTTTTCTTTTCTTTCCCGAGTCCCTTCTCACATCTGTTTCCGGAAATAAAATTGCGGTTTCCGGGAAAATGATTTATCGTAAGCAAGCAATGATTTGTGCATCCCTTGCATCTTGTAAGCGTCGAATCAAAAGTAAGCTCTTCGATCTCCTTAAAAGAAAGCATGGTTGTAGGCTGTCCGTTATAATGACTTCTTGCAATAAGCGCCGCACCGAACGCCCCCATAATCCCCGCGATATCCGGACGAACAACATTTGCTCCGACTGTTTTTTCGAAGCTCTTAAGAACCGCATCATTATAAAAAGTTCCCCCCTGAACAACTATTCTTTGTCCAAGGTCTTTTGCATCGCTCACCTTTATAACTTTATAAAGGGCATTTTTTATTACGGAATAAGCAAGTCCCGCGGAAATATCACTTACCTCCGCTCCTTCTTTTTGAGCCTGCTTTACCTTTGAATTCATAAAAACGGTACATCTTGTTCCGAGATCTATGGGATGTTTGGCAAACAAAGCTATTTTTGCAAAATCGGCAACTTCATAATTCAGCGATTTTGCAAAGGTTTCGATAAAGGAACCGCATCCCGATGAGCATGCCTCATTAAGCTGCACGGAATCAACGGCGTGGTTCTTTATCTTAATGCATTTCATGTCCTGTCCGCCGATATCGAGCACACAGTCAACATCAGGGTCAAAAAACGATGCGGCAAAATAATGCGCAACCGTTTCAACCTCTCCCTCATCAAGAATAAGAGCAGATTTAAGAAGAGCCTCGCCATAGCCCGTCGAGCAAGCTCTCACGACTCTCGCGCTTTTGGGCATTATATCCGCAATTTCCTTTATTGCCTTGATTGTTGTCTTTAAGGGGCTTCCGTTGTTGTTTTGATAAAACGAATAAAGGAGCGCTCCGTCTTCACCCACAAGTGCAACCTTGGTGGTGGTTGAGCCCGCATCTATTCCCAGATAACAATTACCCGAATAAGTTTTTAAATCACCTTTTCTTACCGTTGCACGCTTATGTCTTTTTATGAATTCGTCATAATCTTCTTCATTTTCAAACAAAGATTCCATACGTGCGACTTCAAAATCCATCACTATTCCTTTTTCAAGGCGTTCGATAAGATCAGAAAGAAGAACACATGAATCGTCCTTTCCTTTAAGTCTGTTTAATGCGGAACCAATTGCAGCAAAAAGATGCGAATTGTTTGGCACAATTGTGCTCTCGGGCGTAAGATTAAGCGTTCTTACAAATGCGGCACGAAGCTCGGTTAAAAAATGTAACGGACCTCCGAGGAAAGCAACATTTCCTCTTATCGGCTTGCCGCACGCAAGTCCCGATATCGTCTGATTCACAACCGCCTGAAATATGGAGGCCGAAAGATCTTCCTTTGACGCGCCTTCATTTATGAGCGGCTGAATGTCGGTTTTTGCAAATACACCGCATCTTGCCGCTATGGGATAAATTGCCTTATAATTTGCCGCATAATTATTAAGTCCCGTCGCATCCGTCTTAAGTAACGATGCCATCTGATCGATAAACGATCCCGTTCCGCCGGCACATATTCCGTTCATTCTTTGCTCTATTCCGCCGGTAAAATAAATAATTTTTGCGTCTTCACCGCCAAGCTCTATCGCAACATCGGTTTTGGGCGCATATTCTCTTATCGCACCCGCAACGCTCACAACCTCTTGCACAAAAGGAACATTTAAATGATTTGCGAGCGTAAGTCCGCCGGATCCGGTTATTGCGGGATAAAGTACCGCTTCGCCGATTTTTTCTTTTCCTTCTTTTAAAATTCCCGCAAGCGCATTTTGAATGTCCGCATAATGTCTTCTGTAATCAGAAAAAACAATTTCTCCGATTTCATTCAAAATTGCAACCTTTACCGTTGTCGAGCCGATATCGATTCCCAAATAATAATGTGTTAATTCTTCTGACATCTTCTAACCCTCATAATCAAATATTTTCGATTTGCCAATCTATGGGCTCAAATCCGTTTTTTACCAAAAATTCGTTTGCTGCCGCAAAATGACCGCATCCGAAAAAGCCTCTGTATGCAGACAGTGGACTCGGGTGCACCGATTTTAGCACGAGGTGTCTCGGATTTGTAATAAGCTCCGATTTTTTTTCGGCCTTGCTTCCCCAAAGCAAGAACACAACCGGCTCTTTTTTTTCGTTTAATTTCCAAAAAATGTTGTCCGTAAATTCTTCCCAACCGTGATGCTCATGACTCCCCGCCATATGTTCACGCACGGTAAGAACATTATTTAAGAGCAAAATGCCTTCTTTGGCCCACTTTGTAAGATTTCCGTTGTTCGGCACAAAAGTCTTGAGTTCCGCATTTAATTCCTTATATATATTCATTAGACTTTTGGGGATTTTTACTGTCTCTTTTACCGAAAAAGCAAGCCCGTGCGCCTGACCCGGTTCGTGATAGGGGTCCTGCCCCAGAATCACAACACGTGTATCTTTATATGACGTATATTTAAAAGCATTAAATATATCACTTTTTTCCGGATATATCACATAATTTTCATACTCATTTTTTATAAAATCCATAAGACATGAATAATAAGGCTTTGATTTTTCCGCACCTATTATCCTATTCCAATCCGAAAAAATTTCATCTATCATATTCTGACCGGTATACCGTTTTCTTTCAAATAATTTTTTACTTCACGGATTTCAAGTTCCTTATAATGAAAAAGGCTTGCCGCAAGCGCCGCATCCGCATGGCCTACCGTAAACGCATCCTTAAAGTCACTTAAACTTCCCGCTCCTCCCGATGCGATAACCGGAACATTTACCGTGTCCGATATCGTGCGTGTGAGCGTCAAATCAAATCCTTTTTTTGTACCGTCCGCATCCATTGACGTCAAAAGGATTTCACCCGCACCGAGCTCACAAACCTTTTTTGCCCAAAATACTGCATCGATCCCTGTATCTATTCTTCCGCCGTTTTTATATATATTCCATCCGGTGCCGTCATTTCTTCTTTTCGCGTCTATCGCAACAACAACGCACTGACTTCCGAATTTTTTTGCGGCTTCCGAAATAAGCGCGGGATTATTTATCGCAGCAGAATTTACCGAAACCTTGTCTGCGCCGCTGCGCAAAATTTCCTTAAAATCGTCAATCGTCCTTATGCCCCCGCCGACGGTAAAAGGAATAAAAACCGCCTCCGATATTTTTCTTACGAGATCTGATAAAATCCCTCTGTTATCCGAAGATGCCGTAATATCCAAAAAAACTATTTCGTCGGCTCCCGCAGCATCGTAAATTGCCGCTGTTTCCACCGGGTCTCCCGCATCTTTTAAGTCAACAAAATTTATTCCCTTCACAACTCTTCCGTTTTTTATGTCAAGACAGGGAATTATACGTTTTGTAAGCATAATGACTCCTAAATTTCTGCAAAATTTTTTAATATCTTAAGTCCGACAGAACCCGATTTTTCGGGATGAAACTGGCATGCGAACGTATTTTTTGATTCAATTGCCGCATCAAACGTATTGATATAATCGCATGTTGCCGCAACTATATTTTTGTCAAAAGCATCAAGATAATAGGAATGTACAAAATATACAAAAGAATTTTCATTTATTCCGTTAAAAAGACGGCTGTCCTTATTTATTTTTATCTCGTTCCAGCCTATATGCGGAATTTTATAATCTTTTTTTTCCTTAAAGCGCTTTATTTTTCCCCTGAAAATTCCCAGGCCCGATGCTCCCACGCCTTCTTCACTTTTTTCAAACATCATTTGCATCCCGAGGCAAATGCCGAGAAGCGGAATTTGATTTTTTACGACTTCCCTTATTGTGCCTGAAAGCCCCGAACCATCAAGTAATTCCATTGCATCACCGAATGCACCCACACCCGGCAGCACAACCTTATCGGAATTTAATATAATATCGCTGTCGGCGGTCAAAATTGTTTTTGCTCCCAAAAAATCAAACGCCTTTTCGACGCTTTTTATATTGCCGGCTCCGTAATCAACTATCGCAATCATCAGTTTTCTCCAAAAAAATTCAACAACTAAGGGCAGAGTATATGCTCCGCCCTTTATACAAAATCAAATTAATTTGTACTGCCCGTCCCGAGTCCGAGCGCATCAACCTTCTCATAAATATATCTTGTATAATATACATTTGCTTCGTTTTCGGAATAAGTTTCTTTCAAATAATCATAATGTTCCAAAACAAACATTGCTTCGTCTTCGTTTATTCCGTAAATTTCCCAAAGCTTATTGTATATTTCGGTACGCACGAGATAAATATCGTCCTGTGCACCGATTGCGGTTGCATGTGCAAACCACTTTCTGAATCTCAGCAATCCCTTAAAAAGATCGTTAAGTCCCGCAGCATAATCGTCAGTCCCTGCATGACTTGTATAGGCAGTCAATTGTGTATTAACATAATTAACCGTAAGAATTTTGTCATAGATCTCATAGTCTTCTTCTTCGACATCCAGCCCATATATTTTGTCATACGCCTTTGTATAATAAGACACATCTCCGTAAACAAGCGCATTGTCAAAATATTTCGTTGCCTGTCTTATTCCGATATTATAGGATACCGTATTGCCGCCGCTTACCACAAGCAATACAATCCCCATAAACAGGCAGAATACAACTATGATACCCCATTTATTTAATTTTTTTGTATTACCGGCATCTTCAAGAATAAGATTGCTTGCTTCCTCAAGCTTCTTTTTCCTCGCTGCTTCCTTTTCCTCAGCCGATTGACGCTGCTTTATTGCCTTTGCTTCTGCAGCCGCTTTCTTTTTTTCATCCTTTTCGGCTTTTTTGGCTTCGGCAATCGCCTTTTTTGCGGCTTTGGCTTCTTCTTTTTGTTTTGCGATTTCTTCTTCGGTCGGCTCCGGTTTTATTTTTTCTTCAGGTATGCTTACATTCCCAAAGATCTTTATATACCAGGGAACTTTATTTTTTTTGACCTTCTCGGACTTTTCTTCTTTTGTTTCTGTATCTGCAGTTGTTGTTACATCAATTTCGTTAAAAAGATCGTCAAGTGCCGCAATGTCACTTTCGTCAAGTGTATCCATTGCATCATCGCCCAAAAAATCGGATGCCGAATTTTTATTTGAGATTTCTTCTATGGGTTCGGGACCAAAAAGTGAATCAAGTCCAAGTATAGAACTTTCGGATTCATTGTAATCACTACTTAATTCGTTATTATTTGATTCATTTGAATCAATAAGATTGTCATCATCCGTTTTGTTCTGCTTGTTGTCCTCATTTGCCATATAGTCATCAAAAACAACCTGCTCATGTTTTTCATCACGTATCGCAAATATATCTTCCGAATCAGCAAATTCGGTATCTTCGTTTTCCTGTTCTTCATTTTTCTGTTCTTCGGTGTCCGCTTTTTTGTTTTCCTGCTCTTTAGTTTCAACCTCTTCCGTGTTCAAAAAAGAAAACAGGTCGTTTTGGGATTTATCAAATTCTTCCTCTTCAGCGGTTGCTTCCGAACCGGATTTATCGTCCTCTGCATACGTTTCATCCGAATTTCCGTCGAAATCAAAATTTCCGAAAATTTTATCTCCGTATGCACTTTCCTTTTCTTCGGCGTCAAGATCCGCAACCTGCCTTGCAAGAAGCCCCGCAAGAGCATCTTCTTCGTCTTCATTTCGTATGCTTTCGGGTTCCGGATAAATAAAATCTAAATCTTCATCCCGTACGTTTTCTTCATTCGCAAAATCATCATTATTTTCCGACATAACAAAAGGCTCTCCTTCGTCTTCTTCTCTGGAAAGCTCTTCATCAATCATCTTATCGATAACTTTGTCATCGTATTCATCAAAAATATTATAATTGTCAATCTCCCCTGCTGTGTAATCCAAAGTCAGATTTTCGGGCTCGTTTTCATTCGTATCAACCAATTCAAAGAATTCCGATTCCGTTTTTTCTTTTTTTTCGTCATCCGCTTCCGTTTTTTCTTCAAAAGCGCTTTGATTTTCATCTTTCGAAATGCCGTTTGTTTCATCCGTGACAATATCTTTAACACCCTCAAAATCATTATCGTCCGGTGAAACGCTTTCGGCTTTCTTTTTGAAAGCCGAAAGTCTGTCATTTGAATTATTGTTATCGGAATCAAGCCCATTTAAGAGACTGTCAAGATAGGATTCATCTGTTGACATCTGTGGACTCCCGGTAAAATTTTATTTTTGGTCGTTGATAAG
>CAVJHK010000051.1:0-12242 GCA_963649295.1 Lachnospiraceae bacterium
ACGGGAATTTCTGTAAGTACACTCTATCGCACAAAGCTGCGAAAATAAAAGAAAAAAAAGGCCATTCGCACCACCTTCATACTGCCACTGGTCAGCCAGCCCTCATGCAAGCACTCAGTTTTTACACATCCCGTCTTAAAATCATAGATGCTTTCAACATTTCTTCTCGTATCATCGCTGATACCAAGGCAATAGCAAAGTGCCTTGTGGTACACATCCTGATAGCGTACCTCCTTTAATTTTTCATAGTAGAATTTTTCATGTGCTTCGCTGATAAAATTGATTGTCTGTTCCTTTTTGTTTTCTGCTCCTAACGCTGTGTTGTTCATAATGAACCTCCTTTTAAATTGAATTAAAAAAGGCACTCCTAATGGAATGCCCTAATATAAAAAATAGGGACACTCTTTCAAGTATCCCTACGTTCTGTCAACATATCCGATAGTTCTCTATTTACTTTCATATTCAGAATTATTTGTGTTCCCACAACCGAGGTCTAATGCCACAACAACCGTTACCTTCCTCACAAGCTCTTTTTCCTTGTGATTTTCAGCAATCCTGTTGAAGCTGAAAAACTCTACAAAGTGCGAAAATTCAAGGATTTCTACATATCCTTTCTGTGTAGTCCTACCACCGTCTCCACGTGGCCCACTCTCGAAAACATATCGACCGGCTGAAGTTTTTTTAGTTCATATCCGTTTTTGGTCAGGTATTTCACATCTCTCACCTGAGTTTCCGGATTACATGATATATAAACTATTCTTTTGGGTGCTACCGTACAAACGGCGCTCAAAAATTTTTCATCTGCGCCTGCGCGGGGCGGGTCCATAAAAATTACATCAGGATTTATTTTTAATTCATTATTTTTTAAGAATTCACCGGCATCGGAGTTTACAAATTCGACATTGGTAGAGCCGTTTAATTTGGCATTTTCTTTTGCGTCATTAATTGCGTCCCTGTTTAATTCGACTCCAAAAACCTTTTTTGCTTGTTTTGATGCCGCAATCGAAATCGTTCCGATTCCGGAATACGCGTCAATTACCGATTCTACTCCTGACAACTCGGCAAATTTGAGTGCCGTTTCATACAGTTTTTCGGTCTGTATGGGGTTCACCTGGTAAAACGATTTGGGTGATATGTTAAATTTGCATTTCATGATTTCATCGGTAATATATCCCTTGCCAAAAAGTACAATATTGCGTTCTCCCAGTATCATACCGGTGTTTTTTGTATTGATATTATGCACAATCGTCTCGATACAGGGATATTTTTGGGTAAGCTTTTGCACAAAAACCTTCTTAAGCTTAAACTCTGGTTCCCCTGTTACTATAACAAGCATCACTTTTCCGCTCTCATGAGATACTCTTATATAAACATGCCTTATTGTGCCTGTCCCGGTCTTAATATCATAACTTCTTGTGCCTGTTTCGTTCATAATGGCAACGACAGTCTTTATTATATCGTTTGCTGTCTTATTTTGAATAAGACAATCACTCAAATGCACGACTTCTCTTGTATTCTCCTCATACATTCCCGCAATCTGTCTTATTTTGCCGTTTATTTTCTTAAATCCGAAGCTTGCATATACTTTATTCCTGTAATGCTCGGGAACGGGGCTTTTTATAATCGGAAGAACGGTCACATCAAAATCCTTATATAATTCCCTTACCTTATCTTCCTTGAATTTGAGCTCCGCATCATATGACATATGAAGCAAATTGCACCCGCCGCACTTATCGTATACGGGGCACTTGACCGGCACGCGGTCTAAAGAAGGCTCCAAAATATCTGTGACTCGTGCATCCGTCACGTTCTTTTTAAAAACAAGCTCAATGTTGCATTTTTCTTTTGGGAGCACGCCTTTTATACCAAAATCCGAATGATTAAAATTCACAAGTCCCTCTCCGTTTGGGAGCAGCGCCTTACACCTTACCGTATATTTTTTTGACATGATATGCCTCTTTTCTTCCTTAAATTGAATTTTTGTTAAAGTCGTCCGTCTTTTTTCTTGACTTGAAAGTATTCTTGAATTAAGATACCTTTCAATAATCGTGATAAGGGTGCCTGTACAGCACACGATATCATCTAATAATAATGCAAAGGAGAGCCATATGTCAAACTATTCCATAAACACAAAATGCGTTCAGGGCGGATATACTCCCAAAAACGGTGAACCCCGTCAAATACCCATCTACCAAAGCACAACTTTCAAATATGACACAAGTGAGGACATGGGAAAGCTTTTTGATCTTGAAGCAAGCGGATATTTTTATACAAGACTTCAAAATCCCACAAACGACCTTGTTGCGGCAAAAATTGCCGAGCTCTGCGGAGGAAAAGCCGCAATGCTCACTTCTTCGGGCCAGGCCGCAAACTTCTATGCCGTTTTCAATCTTGCCACCTGCGGCGATCACGTTATCGCATCAAGCTCCATTTACGGCGGAACATTCAATCTTTTTGCTGTTACGATGAAGAAAATGGGAATTGACTTTACATTCATTTCTCCCGATTCAACACGAGAAGAAATCGAAGCCGCTTTCCGCCCGAACACAAAGGCGGTATTCGGCGAAACAATCGCAAATCCCGCACTTACCGTGCTTGACATTGAGCTTTGGGCAAACGTTGCTCACGAGCATGGTGTTCCTTTCATCATCGACAACACTTTTGCTACTCCCGTAAACTGCCGTCCCATCGAGTGGGGTGCGGACATTGTCACACATTCCACCACAAAATATATGGACGGACACGGTGCTGCGGTCGGCGGATGCATAGTCGATGCAGGAAACTTTGACTGGATGGCACATGCGGACAAGTTCCCCGGACTTTGTACTCCCGACGATTCGTATCACGGAATCACTTATGCAACCAAGTTTGGCAAGGAAGGCGCATTTATCACAAAGTGCACCGCCCAGCTCATGCGTGACTTTGGTTCGATTCAGTCGCCTCAGCATGCTTTTATCCTCAATCTCGGTCTTGAGAGCCTCCACGTGCGTATGGCAAGACATTGCGAAAACGGTCAAGCCGTTGCAGAATTCCTGGCTTCTCATGACAAGATCGAATATGTAAACTATTGCGGACTTCCGGGTGATAAATATCACGCACTCGCAGAAAAATATCTTCCCAACGGCTCCTGCGGCGTTGTAAGCTTTGGACTTAAAGGCGGCAGAAAGGCAGCTGAAACATTCATGAAGAATCTTCATGTTGCCGCAATTGAAACACACGTTGCCGACGCAAGAAGCTGCTGTTTGCATCCCGCAAACGCAACCCACCGCCAGATGAACGACGAACAGCTTAAGGCATGCGGAATTTTGCCAAACCTCGTAAGATTTTCCTGCGGACTTGAAGATAAAAAAGATTTGATCAGCGACATCAGTGCAGCACTCGATAAGGTGACGGATTGACTCACCTCTTAAAAATTTAACCATAACCGACATAATAAAAATAAGTTCGATAAAGCTTTTATGCTTTACCGAACTTATTTTTATTAACAATTCCCGCTGCGGGTAAATATATTTTTTCCTTATCATCGCTTGCAAATATCTCTTTAATTTTACCCTCAAATCCGTTTTAATTTCCGTCCCATGCAAATATTTTTTCGGACGGCAAGTATTTAATTAATTCCGTTTTTGCAAAATCAATCATTTCATGCGACAATTCGCCGTAGTGACATGCTTTGTTTTCCGTAATATAGGGAAAGCACGTAACGGGGCTCACGGGATTTACATCACGCATATTTTTTAAAAGATTGTTTGAAATCCTAAAAACCCCCACGCTCACGTCCAAAAGACTTTCCGGCGAAATTTGTGAAAAAACGTATTTAAACAATTCTGTGTATGATTTTTGGTAATCTTTGTGATATATCATCGGATCAAAGCATAATCTAACCTTAAATCCCGCATCTATCGCACTTTTTGCTGCAATAATTCTTTTTTTCGTGCTCGGAAGCCCCTTTTCAAAGTGGCTTGCAACAAAGTCCGGCGAAATTGTCCACCCGAATATAACATTATCACATTTTTCCGCAAATCCTGATTTAACACGCATGTCGTAGTCCGAAAAGAAGGCATTGTTTCCGCATTTGGTGCGTATTTCCACTTTCAGGTTTTTGTTAAATTGTGAATAACTTATCCACTTATCCACATAATGTATCCTATTTTCGAGCGCAAGCAAATCCGTATCGTAGGAAACGCACAGGTAAACCGGTTTTTCTTTTAAAATGCGGTCAAGCTCCAAAAAATAATCCCGAAGGTTTACAAAATAAACCGGCAGGCCGCTCGGATACATTCCTTGCAAAAAGCAGTAATCGCAGTCATAAATACAATTTTTGACGCACGAAGCATAATAAAAATTTTCGTTTCCGAAGCTCTGGCAAAAAGGCGCTCCGGGATAAATAAGCTTTTCCGTATTCCTTGCGACAATAAAATTTCGGCTGTATTTTTCGGCCTTAAAATCATGTATTTTTGCATTAAAGATATCCTTATAATGCTTTATAAAAATCACATTATCCGCGTCTTTAATAAGTTCTTTGGTTAACTCATCGTCTTTTACGCTTTCTTCCACCCATGCCGTGATTTTTTGTTTTTTTGGAAAATTGTTATTTATTATGATCGGGTTTACATCGATATTTCTTATTATATCCTCTCGCATCAATTCAAGAATCTGCTTTGATCTGTTCTTTTTTATTTTTTCTCCGCATGTTAAATTTTGATTTAAAAACATATCAAGGTACTTTGAAACTGACACTTGATTTACATATAAATAAGAACAAAGTCCAACAAACTCTCTTTCCATTTGAAAGCTCATGGGGACCGTGTTCTTAAATTCGTTAATTGCCTTTCTGTCTTCTTCCGAAAATTCAATCATAATTTGACATCCGCTCCCGTATTCTTTTCCGCTCCCGTATTCTTTTCCGCTCCCGTATTCTTTTCCGTTCCCGTATTCTGTTCCTCTCCCGTGTTCTGTTCCGTTCCCGTACTTTTTTTGCACACAAGCAAATATGTCTTGTATCCCAGGAATCCGCACAAGGCCGCCACACTGTTTAACAAAATGTCATCCGAATCAAATGTTCCCCTTAGCGTTATCATTTGTAACGATTCGATCAAAAAAATCATCGTTATGACACTTGGCAAAAAAACATATATCTTATTGAATGCCTTAAAGAATATCGGCAACAAAATCCCAATCGGAACAAAGAAAACAAAATTTCCCACAAGATTTATGAATGCAATTGCCTTAACGATAAGCGATTCGTTGGGATTTATCAGGTTGTTAAAGTATCCCGGAATACTGTCCCAGATTTGAGGCTTAAAATGTAATTTTACCTGTGTGAGATAGGGAATTCCTTTTATATATGTTCCAAACCTCGCAAATAAAATAATTCCCATAAAAATACAATAGGAAACCGCTATATATTTTAAATTTTTGTTTTTGTTTGAATTCATCCGTACTCCTTTACGCTCTCGAAAGTCTACCACGTTTTTTTGTCAAAAGGAAGTCAAAAATCTTTCAGAATTGTAACATTTGGTATTGACAACCAAAAAAAAGGTGATATATTGAACGTATGAATAAATGTTCAAATGTTCAATGGAGGTTTTAATATGTCACACAATCACGAACATAGCCATGACCACAATCACAGCCACAGTCACTCCCACTGCCACTCTTCGGCATGCCATGACGAAGATAAGGAATTAAAGCATGCACACGGAGCCGCAGATGCTGACGACGACGATGACGAAGAAGACGAAGAAAATCCCCGTATCACAATCGTAAAGCTCATATTTTCGTCAATCATACTTGCTGTTCTGTTAATTATGGGTGATTCGCTTCCGCCCGTCGCAAAATATATCCTTGTTGCTCTCGGATATCTTGTTGTTTCTTATGACGTAATAATAAATTCCGTAAAAAGCATCTTGTGCGGTGAGTTCTTGGACGAAGTATTCCTTATGGCCGTTGCCTCAATCGGTGCAATAGCTCTCGGCGAATTTACGGAAGCCATTGCCGTTATTGTATTTTATAAGCTCGGTGAGCTTTTTGAGGATTATGCCGTCGGAAAGAGCCGCAAAAACATTGAAGAGCTCATGGACATTCGCCCCGATTATGCAAATATCGAAGAAAACGGCATAATTAAGCGCGTGTCACCGGAAGATGTCTGTCCCGGCACAATCATAACCGTAAATCCGGGCGAAAGAATTCCTATCGACGGGCAGATTGTATCCGGTTCCTCAACACTTGACACCGCAGCACTCACCGGAGAAAGCCTTCCCATAAATGTCACAGAAAATGACGAAGTCTTAAGCGGTTCAATAAATTTAACGGGAATAATAAAGGTAAAAACAACAAAGGATTTTTCGGAATCAACAATTTCAAGAATACTTACGCTTGTGCGTGAAGCATCCGAAAGAAAAGCAAAATCCGAAAACTTCATCAAAAAATTTGCGCACATATATACGCCGGTTGTTTGCGGAAGTGCGGTATTGCTTGCTCTTATCCCGCCGGTAATTAATTTAATCCTCGGAAATCCCGCCGGATTTTCGACATGGATTTACCGTGCGCTTTCGTTCCTTTGCGTAAGCTGTCCCTGTGCACTTGTAATAAGCATTCCTTTAAGCTTCTTTGCAGGAATCGGATGTGCAGGCAAAAACGGCATCCTTGTAAAAGGCTCGGGATATATCGATGCGCTTTCAAAAGCAAAAACCGTTGTATTTGACAAAACAGGCACAATGACAAAAGGTGTATTTGAGGTTGTGGGCATTCACCATAATACAATTGACGAGCATGAGCTCTTACGTCTTTCTGCCTATGCCGAGAGTGCCTCGTCCCATCCTATTGCAAAAAGCATCATAAAAGCCTATAATGAAAAAATCAATTTGGACGAAATAGAATCCGTGGAAGAACTTGGCGGAAACGGCATTATCGCAACGATTAAAACTACGGGTGAATTTAAAAATTATGATAAGCTTGTCGTTGCAATCGGTAACGACAAGCTCATGAAAAAGCTTAACATCACACCCGTCCCGTGCTCTCACGTCGGAACGATTGTGCATGTTGCGGTAAACCATGAATATGCCGGTCATATTCTTATAAAAGACGTTTTAAAGGATACGGCAAAGAAATCAATCAAAGACTTAAATGCTCTCGGTATTCACGACACCGTCATGCTTACGGGTGACTCCGTGCGTGTTGCGGAAAGTGTTGCGGAGGAACTTGGTATTTCTAACTACTACGGCGAACTTCTTCCCGCTGACAAGGTTGCAAAGGTGGAAGAATTGCTTAATAAAAATACCGATAACAAATCCACTCTTTGCTTTGTCGGTGACGGCATAAACGACGCTCCTGTGCTCTCGCGTGCCGATGTCGGAATCGCAATGGGCGGTCTCGGAAGCGATGCCGCAATAGAAGCCGCAGACGTTGTCTTGATGGACGACGACCCCGACAAAATCGCACTTGCAATCAAAATTGCACGCAAAACACATTTTATCGCAAACGAAAACATTGTATTCGCAATCGGTATAAAGCTTATATGTCTTATATTCACCGCAACCGGTCTTACCGGAATGTGGCTCGCAATTTTTGCGGACGTCGGAGTTATGGCAATTGCCGTTCTGAACGCAATGCGGGCATTATACATAAGGAGAGCAAAATGAAGCAGAAGGTAAGCGAAAACACCTTATATGACCTCGCAGAGCTTTTTAAATATTTCGGTGATTCAACAAGGATCAGGATACTCTATGCTCTTTTTGACACGGAGCTTTGCGTAGGAGACATAGCGGAAAAACTCAAAATGACCCAGTCCGCCGTATCTCATCAGCTTACATTTTTAAAAAAGGGAAAATTGATTTCCGCGCGGCGTGACGGAAAAATGGTATTTTATTCACTTGCCGATGACCATGTAAGATCGATTATCGACCTTGGGCTCGACCACGTAAGCGAGTAAATAAGGGATACTAAAAAAATTTCAAAAATGATATGACATTCTTTATAAAGAATATACATTGACACCAAAAGAAATATCAAAAAATATCACAAGGAACAAATATGGAACTTTATACAAAGGCACACGCAAAACTCAATCTCACACTTGACATAACAGGCAGACGTCCCGACGGATATCACGAAATATCCACCGTCATGCAGACAATTACACTTGCGGACAATATTAACCTGTCGGTGACTGAATCCATGAGATCGACGGTGCACGTGTCCTGCGATAATGCAGACGATTTCCCCAATATCACATGGGGCCAAAATAACCTTGTATATAAAGCCGCAAAATTAATGTGCGATATAGCGGCAAAAAGCAAAAATCACTTTAAAATAATTATCCGGGTGCAAAAAAACATTCCGGATGGTGCAGGGCTCGGCGGCGGCAGTGCGGATGCCGCTGCCGTTCTGCTTATACTTAACGACATGATGCATATAAATCTTGACACAAAAACACTTGCGGATATTTCTGTGTCGCTCGGTGCGGATGTGCCCTTTCTTGTATACGGAGGAACGGCGCTATGTATGGGAATAGGCGAAAAAATAACCGTTTTGCCGCCTGCACCCACACTCACTGCCCTCCTCATAAAGCCGGACTTTTCGCTTTCCACAAAAGAAATGTATGCACTCACGGATTCATATTCGGATATGCCGCATCCGAATACCGAAAGGCTCATAAATGCCATAAAGACGCATGACAAGGACTTACTTTGTATGTCCGCCGAAAACTACATGGAGCATGCAGCCTGCGCTCTCCATCCCGAAATAAACGCTTATAAAGCACTCCTTTTAAGTCAAGGCGCTGTTACTGCTCTCATGACCGGAAGCGGCTCGACCGTCTATGGACTTTTTAAGGACGAAGAACAGGCAAAAAAAGCTTTCGATAATATCAAATTACCAAAAGCAAAAAAATTCATTGTTTCTTTTTGTTAAAATTCGTTCTGTCAAGCACCCGTTCAAATTCCGAACAGGCTATGGGCTTGTCAAAATAATACCCTTGTGCCATAAAGCACTTGTTGTCCTTCAGGATTTTTACGTCGTTTTGGGTTTCCACACCCTCAACCACACATTCCATTCCCATATCAAGAACCATTCCTATTATATGGCGAAGCATAAGATGTTCATTCGATCCTTCGCGCTCAGCTTCATGAAGGAGGCTCTTGTCTATTTTAAGCACATTCCACGGAAGCTCGCTGATAAGTTTAAGCGAAGAATATCCTGTCCCAAAATCATCAACTGCCGTGCTGATACCTGCATCACGAAGTCCCAGCAGAAGATCGCGAAGATCGTCAAATTCCACCTCAGTAAATGTCTCCGTAAGCTCAATCTGAATATAGGAATGAGGCACCTTGTATTTATCTATTGTCTCTATTATGCGCTCCAAAAGTCTTTCTTTTCCGATATTGATACGCGAAAAATTGACCGATATCTGGACAGTATTTTTCCCCGCATCAATCCGGCGTTTTAGGTCCTTGCACACATGTTCAAGCACATAAAAATCAAGATCTTCTATTCTGCCGCTGTATTCAAGCGCGGGAATAAAGCGGTCAGGATAAATAAGCTTTCCCTCGTGCATCCAGCGGCACAATCCTTCCGCACCCTCGGCACGATAATTTTTAAGATTTACTTTTGGCTGATAATAGACCAAAAATTCTTCATTTTTGACTGCATCCTCAAACGCCTCGTTGACGCGCCTGATATCCGACAGACGCATTCTGTTTTCCCGTCTTGCCGCATCTCTCACATACTTGTTTTTGAGGCTTGTAAATTCATATTTTAATTCTTCGGAAATCCTGCGGGTGCTTTCGTTTTGTGAAAGCTCAAGCAAAAGTTCCGATATTCGTTCAAATTCGTTTTCACTCATCGTCTTCCACCTCAAGCTGAGGAATCAAAATTGTATATTCCGTTTCACCCGTAAAGCGACGCCTTGGCTCTATTGTACCGTTCATGCGTTTTACGGAGCGCACAAAGCTTATCGCTTTGAGCTTGTTTACACCGACATAGCCCGTCACTGAAGCACTTTCCGCATCTTCCTCCAAAAATTCGCGGACGCGCTTATAATCTCTTTCCGAAAGCCTTCTGTTTCCGAAGATGCCTATCTTAAGCATCGTTGCATATCCGGAGATATCTGCGCTCACATGAATTGCCATATTCCCCTGTGCGTTTTCGTCATAAGCGCTCGCACATGCGGATTCGATAATTCTCTTTAAGGCATTTTCGTCTCCGTACAGTTTTTCGGGCACATCGTCATTTACATAAACATTGAATCTTTCGCTTAATTCTTCATGCAAATTCATTATCTTTTTTTGCACATCGTCAAACAGCTCTCTTGTGACATATTCTTCTTCGCTTATTTGCATGGCAAAGCTTGACTCCTCGTTGGTACTTATCATATCTTCGCTTCTTGATGCCATATCATATGCAAAATCAATAAAATGTTTTATTTCCTTTTTGTAATCCGTTCGTTCACGGCTTTTTAGTATTCTTTCTGCATTAAGCGCTTCATTGCTTGAAATAATCGTAATTTCGGAGGCTATTTCGGAGATCTTGTCATACGTTCCCTTCACCTCCCGCAGCTTGTTTCTGTGCTGCAGGCTTCTGCGGAAATTTCCTCCGGCAACCGTTTCAAGCACCTTGGCAACATAAGAGGCATGCTCTGTAGCCGATGCTCTGTCAATCAGCGATATTTCCGACATCTTAAATATAACCGAGCCTATCACCCTGTCGTTTAACATGACAAGTGCAGCACTTTCGTCATCACGAAGTGCATTTACGTCAACAAGATGTTTTTGATTGTCGCTTATTAACACATTTCCCTTCGAATCCGCAATAATTACATTTACATTAAAAACATCCTTATAATATCCGTGGATATATTTTATTATGTCTCCGTCAATCAGGTCAGTGATAACGGCGGAATCCAAAAATTCCCTGTTATCGTTCGTCGCAACGTCAAGGCGCTCCATAATCGATTCCATGGCATCCGATATCATGTTGTACTCAATCGGAGCATCCGTATCACGCTTAACATTTTTAAACGAATCAAATCCTTTTTCGGCAACATTTTTGATATTTCTCGACATTTCCGAAAAATTGTCGGCAATGTTGTCCACAACGCGTTTTGCACTGAAGTTTGTTCTTATTATCGATATGCCTATACAGAGCAAAGCAACAATCGCAATAATAAACGATAAAAAAGTAATGTTAAAAAACGTGATTCCTATGCATATTCCGTACTCTCTCGTGTCTGACGTGCCTATATATCTGTAAAAATATGTTTCACCGTTTTGCGTTGCAATCCCGTATCCGTAATTTCCGTCATTCATTGCGGACAATGTTTTTTGGACGATATTTTTTTCCGAATCAAATGTACCCGTTTCTTTTTCGTGGCTGTCATATCCGAATATGATTTGAGAATTTTTGTTTACCGCAAAAATATATATATCGTTTTTAAGACCTATTTCATCCGTAACTCCCGAAAGCTCCGTTATCGGAAAAGCAATAAATGCCGCACCGGAAATGCTTTCCGTGTTATTTTCCGTTTTTATGAGCGGAGCCGCAACAAATATGCTCGTCACGCCGTCACTTCCGGTATACGGCCCGCCGACGGCAATTTTGCCCTTTAATGCGCTTTTATAAAGCCCTGTTGCCCGCTTAAACATTTCTCCGTTTACATTCCCACCGTCCGCATAAATCACACCGGCGCCCGTAAGAGAATATTCTTCCATAATCGCATCAAGCATGTTTTTCTTTACTTCCGCCGTACTTTCGTCACTTGAGAGCCTGCTCGCGAGTCCGAGTCCGTCAGCAATATTCATATACGAATCGATTGTTGCCTCCATGTGACTGTCAACAAGCTTGACTGCGAGGTTTGTCATATAAGAGCAGTTTACATATTGAACATAAGCAAACAAAAACAGACATGCCACAATCACTATCGTAATTTGCACAAATGTACTTCGTAAAAATGCTTTATTTAAAATATCGGAAATTGTTCTTTCATCCTGCGGTCTGCGTTTCATAATTTTCCCACTTGTGATTTTGTTGTCCAAAATGCCAAATTTCTTTTTACAAAAAATCAGTGTCAAAATTTGAGTCTTTTGAACCTTCTCTCCCCATTCTACCAATAATTTTATAGAAATTCAACAAAGAAAACACACTTCCGGGATATCTAAAATAATCATTTGATATCCCGGAAGTGTGCCCTATAATTTATGCTTCCGCTTTTAATTTTTTTCGTTCGGGACGAACCTCATAAAGAGGCT
>CAVJHK010000052.1:0-12231 GCA_963649295.1 Lachnospiraceae bacterium
GGATTGTTGTCTGCATTTTTTTATTTCTTCTTTTTAAATTTTGTACGTATAAGATTTGAAAAAAGAAGCGTTATTCCTCTTTCTTCTTTTGTGGCGGATAGGTTTTCGTCTCCGTTTAAGAGTACCTTTGCCATTTCTGTAATCGCACGTGCCGCAGGCGAATCCGGTGCACTTACAACAATCGGATTTTGGCGCATTACCGCGCGCTGAAGTTCTTTGTCATCAGGAATCGATCCGAGATATTCAAGCGAAATGTTAAGGAATCTTCCGACAACATTTTTCATGTTTTCGTAAAGAACATTTTTGCCTTCGTTTTCAGTGTGCACTCTGTTTGCAACCATTTTGATTACCGTACTGCTTTTTGAAAATTCGGATTTTCTGTTTAATGCCTTAAGGAGCGCATATGCGTCCGTAATCGATGTAGGCTCGGGAGTTGCAACAAGCAGTACTTCGTTTGACGATGCGACAAATTCTAAGACACTGTCCGAGATTCCCGCACCCGTGTCAATTATGATAATATCCGCAAGATCGTCAAGCTCCGCAAGCTTTTTTGTAAGATACAGGCATTGCTCCTTTGTCATTTTGGCAAGTTCCTGGATTCCCGAACCTCCCGAAATGAATTTTATGCCCTCCGGTCCGTCGATAATTATGTCTTTTATGTCTTTTCCGCGAAACATAAGATCGGAAAGATTTGCCTTCGGGCGTGTACCGAGCATAACTTCAATATTTGCAAGTCCGAAATCCGCATCGAGCAAAATCACCTTTTTACCCATCTTACTCATGCTCATCGCAAGATTTAGGGAAATACTTGATTTTCCCACTCCGCCTTTGCCGCTTGTAACCGTAATTACGCGTGCGGACGGCTTTATCGTATTATTAAAAACCATTTGTCTTAAAACTTCTGCCTGGTCCATCAATCAACACCTCCCAACAATTGTTTTGCAATACTTTGGGGATTAATTCTTTGTATATCGTCGGGGACGTTTTGTCCGTTTGTCGAATAAGCAAGATGTGCATCGGTAAGCATTCTTACATTCAAAATATTTCCGATGCAATCCGTTTCGTCCAATTTAGTAAAAATAAGGTTATATTTTGTAATTTCCGAATATCCTTCGGTTATCGTCACAAGATCCTTGTATTTTGTTGTTGCGGACAAAACAAGATAAGTTTCGCGGTATTGTTCCGGAACCGAAAAAATAAGCTTTTCTATGTCATCTCGCTGCTCACGGTTTTTGAGAGTTCTTCCCGCAGTGTCGATAAGCACGACATCATATCCCGAAAAATCTTCCATTGCTTCTTTCATTTCAGCTTCTGAATAAATAACCTTGAGGGGAATATTGAGTATCGAAGCATAGCTTCTTAACTGGTCTATTGCAGCAAGTCGGTACGTATCCGCCGTAAAAAGAGCAACTTTTGCCTTAAGCCCAAGTTTCAGGCTCGAAGCAAGCTTTGCGATTGTTGTTGTTTTTCCGACACCGGTGGGACCGATAAAAAATATAAATTTTGTTTTCCCTTCACATATTTTTATCGTACTTGTCTGTCCAAGTTTTAATACAAGTTTTTGATAAATGTTTGAAAGAATTGTTTTTATATCCGCGTCGGGACGCACGGACGATTCAATTTCGGACATGATTTTGTTTACGTAAATCTCTTCCACTTCATTTGCAAGAAGCTTGTTATAAACCATCTTAAAGCATGTCATTGCCGCACTGTCGGGCGTGTTTTCGGGTTCTGTTCTCTGTACAAGGTCGGATGTAATTTTTTCACCGTTTTGCTTTTCCAAAATCGATTGAAGGCTGTCAAGAACATGCTCTATGGGGAAAGTCTTGTCATCTTCTTTTACGGCAAACATATCCGTACCTTTTCCCTTTTGATATTCGGCCGCGGCTTTTTGGAAGGCGGGAATATTTTGGGGTACGGGTGCGAACACTTTTTTGTCAAAATTTGTTTCCGTTTCAACGGACGCGGTCACCTGAACAAGAGGCTTTTTAAATATCTTAAAAAAGCCTTTTGGCTTAAGCGTTGTGATATGTGTGATTATAACGTCCTTACCGAGCTCTTCTTTGGCTTTTTTAAGAGCTTCTTTTTCGGTCGGCGCTTCAAATTTTTTAATGAGCATTAGGCAGTCACCATCCCAACTGATTGTAATTCAACATTTGATTCTATTTCGTTGTAGGAAACAACAATTAGATCAGAAAAATAATCTTTTGTCATACGTTTAAAATACATGCGAACTATCGGTGAAGTAATAATAATCGGATTTCCTCCGAGACCTTCCAATTTTTCCGTTTCTTCCTTTACGGAACGCATGATTTTTTGATTTTTTTCGGGATCTATGGCAATATACGAGCCCGTTTCCGTTTGCTTTACGGAATTCATTATTTCCTGCTCGATTTTTGGATCGAGAGTCACAACATTTGTTTGCACATTTGCCGGAAAATATTTTGTGGAAATAAATCTCTTTATACTCGGGCTTTGACGCACATATTCGGTCAAAACATCGGTATCGCGCGTCGTTGCAGCATAATCTGCAAGCGTTTCCAAAATCGTAACCATATCTCTTATTGAAATGCCTTCACGCAAAAGATTTTGCAAAACCTTTTGCACTTCACCGATACTCATAAGCTTTGGAATAAGCTCCGTAACAACGGTTGCGTTATTTTCCTGAATGTTGTTGATGAGATTCTGGACATCCTGGCGCGTAAGAAGTTCATCAAGATGCTGCTTGATAATTTCCGTAATGTGAGTTGCGATAATCGAAGGCGGGTCTACAACCGTATACCCAAACGATTCCGCCCTTTCGCGCTGTGATTCCGTAATCCATATTGCGGGCAAATGGAAGGACGGCTCAAATGTCGGAATGCCCGTAATTTCTTCTTCAACATATCCCGGATTCATTGCCATATAATGGTCAAACAAAATTTCTCCGTCCGATACCTGAATCCCCTTTATCTTGATAATATACTGATTCGGATTAAGCTGAATATTGTCTCTCATTCTTATGGTCGGAACAACGCATCCGTATTCAAGCGCAATTTGACGGCGTATGAGCACAACTCTGTCAAGTAAGTCTCCGCCCTGGTTTGCATCTGCAAGAGGAATAATTCCGTATCCGAATTCAAGTTCTATTGAGTCGACATTTAGGAGTGAAACAACATTTTCGGGCTTTCTGATTTCTTCCGCACTTGTTTCGACTTCCGAAACCTCTTTTTCAACATTTGCGACTTCCATCTTGCTTTGCATCGACCTTGCAACCAGAATAAATATTACTCCGTATATTGCAAAAACAAGTGTGGGAAGCTTTGTAAAAAGTCCGAGTACAACCATCGCTCCGCCGACAATATAAAGTGCCTTCGGTGCCGAAAAAAGCTGACCGATAAGCATGTCTCCCGTGTCCGTATCGGATGACACTTTTGTAACGACTATACCTGTAGAAAGCGATATTACAAGTGACGGAATCTGTGACACAAGGCCGTCACCGATTGTAAGAAGCGCATATGCATTAAGCGCATCAGTCGCACTCATGTTTTGAAAAATCATTCCGGTAATTATTCCGCCGACAAAATTTATGATCGTAATCAAAAGACCCGCGGTTGCGTCTCCCTTTACATACTTTGTGGCACCGTCCATTGCTCCGAAAAACGTAGATTCGTCCTGGATTTTTTTTCGTCTTGCCTGAGCCTGTTTGTCATCGATTGCACCGGTGTTTAAGTCTGCATCTATCGCCATTTGCTTTCCGGGCATGGCATCGAGCGTAAATCTTGCGGAAACTTCGGCAACACGCTCAGAGCCTTTGTTGATTACCATAAACTGGACAATTATAAGTATAATGAATACGATTGCTCCGATTACAATGTTGCCGCCGCCGACAAATTCGCCGAAAGCCGCAACGACTTCACCCGCATATCCGTTTGCAAGAATGTTTCTTGTCGAAGAAACGTTTAACGATATTCTGAATATCGTCGTAAACAGAAGCATTGACGGAAACGATGACATTTGAAGCACATCGACCGAAAAAAGTGCCGTAAACAAAATTATAAAAGCAACGGCGATATTGAAAGCCATAAGAACATCAAGCAATGCCGTCGGAAGCGGTATGATGAGGAATAAAATCGCACATAATATGTAAATTGCAACAAATATATCATTTTTTTTCATATGATGTGCTTATCCCTCCGTTCTTATTTTTTTATATATGCCTGTTAAAACTTTAGCCGGTTTCTTGCTTTTATTTTTGCGGCAGCTTCCTTAACTCACTTAAGACTGTATACATATGCCAAAACTTCCGCTGTCATTGCATATAAGGATTCCGGAATTTCCGCATCCAAATCGACGTTAAAATAAAGCATTCTTGCAAGAGCCTTGTTTTCGACAATCGGAACCCGGTTTTCTTTTGCGATGTCTTTGATTTTTTGTGCTATATAATCCGCACCCTTTGCAACAAGCACGGGCGCCTTTGATTTTTCTTTGTCATATTTGATCGCGCATGCAAAGTGCGTGGGGTTGGTAATTACGACATCCGCATCAGGAACCTTTTTCATCATTCTTCGCTGCGATGCCTCTCTCATCTTGGATTTAATCTTTCCTTTAACCTGAGGGTCGCCTTCCTGCTGCTTAAATTCGTCTTTTACTTCCTGCTTTGACATCTTCATATCGTTGTGGAATTTCCATTTATGATACAAAAAATCCGCAAATCCTATTATAAGATATACGCCCGAAATTTTAAAGCCGAGATCCACTATAAAATTACAAATGTAAGCAATCGCCGGAATGAGCTCGAGCTCATAAAGTATTTTTATTTTGTCAGCTTCGTCTTTTATCGCCGAATAAGCCATCCAAAATATGAGAATAATTTTTATTATCGCTTTTATAAGGTCAAAAAGCTTTTCTGCGGAAAACATTCGTTTAAGTCCGGTCATCGGATTAAGTTTATCGGCTTTTGGCTGTAAGGGCTTGGTTGTCGGATTCCATTTAACCTGAATCAAATTTACGAACAATGCCGCAACAAGCGCAAAAATGAGAATCGGAAGCGATGTAATTATTATTCTTACGATCGCCTTGTTTATTAAACTTACGATAAAGTTTGAATTGGGATTTTCAACCGCATAAACTGACATTGTGTTGTAGCTTTCGGGGAAAGCCTTCATAAGATTGTCACGTATAAAAGTCGCAAAAAATTTTATCGAAAGAAAAAGGGCAAAAAGCATCCCCGCAGTAACAAGCTCCTGACTTTTTGCAACCTGCCCCTCATCTCTTGCGTCTTTAAGTCTTTTTGCCGTAGGCTCTTCCGTTTTGTCGGCAGAACCACCCTCCGCAAACAATTGAAGATTGAGTCTTAAATATATATTTTTTTTATTAATGTCAAAAATATATTCTTCCGTCATTTTTATCCGATATATGAAGAAAAATTAAAAAGTTCTTCCGTAAATTCGACAAGCGTCGTAAGAAGCCAGCTGCCCGCAAGCATCAATATGACGAATATTCCGAGGAGCTTCGGCAAAAAAGTAAGCGTCGACTCCTGGATTGACGTGATTGTCTGAAAAAGACTCACGATAAGCCCGAGCACAAGGGACAAAAGAAGCATCGGAGCGGCAACCTTTAATGTAACAAGAAGCGCTTCCGAAAATATGTCTATAAGCGTCTGTTCATTCATTTTTAAGTTCCTCCTCCCATATAATAAAGTGCTTCTTTCATATATTCTATCATTTTGTTGAAAATCAAATCGGATATCGCTGGCAAAAACATCATCATAATCATGAGTACCATGAGTCCGATAAAAATTTTAAGCTGAAAACCTATGACAAACATATTCATTTGCGGTGCGGCTTTTGCAAGAATTGCAAGTATTGTATTTACAACAAGCATTGCGGCAAATATCGGCAAAATTATTCTGAATGCAATAATCATGTAATCACGTATAAACCCGAGCATTACATTAAATATGTTTCCCGAAATCGAAACACCCCCGACAGGAACAATTTTAAACGAATCGATGACGGCTTTTATGATATACAAATGCATATTTGTGACAATAAGCATAAGCATGACCGCATAGCCGAAAAACGTGCTTGATATCGTCGTTTGAATGTTAGTCGACGGATCAAATTCCTGAGCGCTCGAAAATCCAATTTCCGTATCGATCATTTGCCCCGCCATCGTAATTATGTAATATGCGATATGGCAAAAAAGTCCGAGCGTCATTCCGCACAAAACTTCTTTTATGAGAATGACCGTATATTCGATAATGCCGTTATATTCAATATAATTTCCCTTCAGTGTTATGTATACAATAATCGAGAGCGCGACACTGAAAAGCACTTTTGCGCGCTGCGGCACGTTTTTAACCGAAAAAAGCGGTGCCGTAAATATGAAGCCCGTGATGCGCGCTGCTATAAAAAGCAGCATTTCGAGATTTGACAAGGTAAAGCTCAAATTTATCACCTCCGCTAATAGAAGGTCATAAGGAGCTGTTCGATAACAAGTGCCCAGCCGTCAACGGCGATAAAGAGAAGAATCTTAAAAGGCGTTGAAATGGTTGTCGGCGGAAGCATCATCATACCCATGGACATGAGCGTCGCCGAAACAACCATGTCTATTACAAGGAACGGAACGTATATTATAAAGCCCATATAAAAAGCGATTCTGAGCTCGCTTATTATAAATGACGGAATAAGAACATATGTGGGAATGTCGGAAAGGTCGGTAACCGACTCTATTCCCGCAATATTGCAAAATAAAGTCAGATCTTTTTCGTCTCTTATCTGTCCGAACATAAATTCACGCAAAGGCTCGATTCCTTTTTCTATAGCTTCTTCATATGTGATTTCGTTGGCTTCGAGAGGTTTTATCGCATTTTCGTTTATTTCCGAAAAAACGGGATTCATAATAAAAAGCGTGAGAAAAAGCGCAAGTCCTATTAAAATCTGATTCGGAGGCGTGGACTGCATTCCTATTGCGCTTCTAACAAAATGAAAAACGATGAGAATGCGCATAAAACTCGTTACCATTATCAAAATGGAAGGAGCAAGAGAAATAACGGTCAAAACAATCAGCATTCTGAGTGTTGTCGAAAGACCGTTATTCGCATCGTCATCGTTGTTTGTCGACAGAGATATGTCAACACCGCCGACATTTCCGTTTATGTTGATGCCGGAGGATGCTGAATTTTGATTTTCGGTATTTGAATCGGAAGAATTTCCGGTATTTTCGGTTACATTCAAATCCGAATTTTCATCCGTATCCGTAATTGAACCGATTGGAGCAATTGTAGGAATAGGAGTAACCGTAAATGTGGTTGCAGATGCTTTATGATTTCCTGAAATAAAACAAGAGGTTATTGAAACGATTATTCCGATAATTACAAAAACCAAAAGCTTTTTATAATTATTAACCCGTTTCATCATAACCCAATAACCTTAAAAAAATAATTTTATATATGCCAATAAAGGCTTATTCCGTGTGATTTTCGTTATCGATACCGGAGTCCTCATTTTTATTGGATTCGATATCGGTGCAAGCGTCACCGGATTCTTTTTTTGATGCTTTTTTCATTGCATCAAAAACGGCGGAAAAAGTTGTTTTCAATGCCGTATTTTT
Source organism: Lachnospiraceae bacterium (assembly GCA_963649295.1). GTDB lineage: Bacteria > Bacillota > Clostridia > Lachnospirales > Lachnospiraceae > RGIG3528. The sequence continues at coordinate 7,597 of CAVJHK010000052.1, forward strand.
AGTCTCTGCTATCTCATTTTCGGGAATTTCACAAATTACATTAACATTGTCTTTTGTTGCGGAAAGCGCATAATATTTATTACAAATCCTGACAAGCAAAAGATAACGTTCCCTTGCAATGCAATATGTTTCTATAAGCTCAAAATTGCCTGTGTTCTTTTGGCGGATATTTTTTGTTGCAACAAATTTTGTTGTGAAATAACATGCCAAAAGAACAATGACAAAAATGATCAAAATCCCAAAAAATTCAAACAAATTCTGTGCGGATGAGCTTACGCTCTTCCCCGTATTGATTGTCAAAAATAAATCCGGAAAAGATAATTTACCCATAATCAGCCGATTACTTTTCTTACCGCCTCGAGAACTCTGTCTGCATGGAAAGGCTTAACGATAAAGTCCTTTGCGCCTGCCTGGATGGATTCGATAACCATCGCCTGCTGACCCATAGCGGAACACATAATAACACTGGCATTGCCGTCTTTTGCACGAATCTCTTTAAGAGCCTGGATACCGTCCTTTTCAGGCATTGTGATGTCCATCATAACGAGATCGGGCTTTGTTTCCGTATATTTGTCAACGGCAACCGCACCATTTTCGGCTTCACCGGCAATATCATAGCCGTTCTTTGTAAGAATGTCCTTTATCATCATTCTCATGAATGCCGCATCATCACAAATCAAAATACTTTTTGCCATATTCTTATCTCCTAAAATTAGTATGATTATAAATATATGAAAGATTATAGCATAAAAATCCGATAAATAAAGCCAAAATAAGTGAGTTTATCTTTATTTTCGATTTATTTTATGACTTCCGTAATTCTTATACCAAAAGCTTCGCCGATGACAACAACCTCTCCCTTGGCAACATATTTTCCGTTTACAAGAACGTCTATCGGTTCACCTGCAAGGCGATTAAGCTCTACAACCGTACCCGGCGCAAAGTCCAAAATTTCCTTTATTGTCCTGCTTGTGCGTCCGAGTTCTACCGAAACTTCGAGCGGAACATCAAGAAGGAGATCGATGTTTTCGGTCTGAAGTAAGGGCGACTGAACCTGCATAAAAGGCTGAAACTCGGCATTCGAAACATTTACATTTTGCTGAGGAACAAAATTCATTTGAGGCATTTGCATGTTGGGAACAGGTTGCCCCGGCATCATACCCATGCCATAGCCCATATTCTGCCCCATGTTCATCTGTCCCATGTTCATGCCGGGATTCATCTGTCCCATATTCATACCGGGATTCATTCCCTGCATTCCCATGTTCATTCCCGAATTCATTTGATTCTGCATATTAAACATATCGCTGCCTGACATATTGTTTTGTGTCTGCGATGTGTTTACGGATGCAGCAGGTTTTTCGGGTTCGGGAGCGGGGGCCGCCTCTTCCGTTTCACCGATAAATTTTTGATAAAGGCTCTTTGCAAAATCAACCGGATAAAGCTGCATAAGCTCACTGTCAACAAGATCTCCGATTGTCATTTTAAAAGAAACCTTTACAAACGGCTTTGTAAGGAAAGGCGCAATCGAAGCCGCATCCGTGACATTTGACATATCAATAAGTGAAGCGCTCGGCGGTGTAATATCAACCTTTGCTTCTATCATTGAAGAAATCGAGGTAGAAGCAGAGCCCATCATCTGGTTCATTGCTTCGCTTATCGCACTCAAATGAAGATCGGAAAGTTCGCCTTCGGTATTCGTTCCGTCTCCGCCCATCATGAGATCGGAAATTACCTTTACGTCATTTTCCTTTAAAATCAATATATTGTTTCCGTCAAGTCCTTCTTTGTAAAGAATCTGAATGAAAATACAGGGCTTGCTGTAGGAATTTACAAGCTCATCCCATGTCATTATGCTGACCGACGGAGTCGAAATATCAACCTTCTGGTTTACAAGTGCGGCAAGAGTCGTTGCCGAGCTTCCCATGGATATGTTTGATACTTCGCCTATTGCATCGCGCTCTTCGTTTGTCAGTTTTTCGGAATTGTTCGCGCTTTCTGAAGCGTCATCATCCGAATCGTCAACCGAATTAAATAATGCATTTATTTCTTCCTGGGATAACAAACCATCCATAATTATTCTTCCTCCTTAATTACAGAAGCGATTTTTATTGCATACGAGCCGGAAGATTCACCCGGCAATGCCGTAAATTTATATATATTTCCGACATATATGTCAAGCTCATCAGAAACTTTTCTGTCAAGCTTTATAATATCTCCCTTTGTCATATTTATGTAATCGTTAACCGATATGACACTGCGCCCGAGAACAGCTTTAATGGGAACTCTTGCCTTTGAAATAGTTGCTTCGATGAATTGCTTATAAACTTCATCATTCTTTTCCTGCATCGTCGAATACCAATATTTGGTATTGAGTTTGTCTATAACAGGCTCGATAACGGTATACGGTATACATACGTTCATCATACCTTCAACCGTACCGATTTTGATGCTCATCGTTATAAGAGCAACCATTTCATTCGGGCTTATAAATTGTGCAAATTGTGAATTTGTTTCGGTTTTTGTAAATACCGGCTCAAGCTCCACAACGTTGCTCCAGGGCTCCGCAAGCTGGTTTGTTATCATTACGAAAATGCGGTCTAAGATTGTTGTTTCGATTTCGGTAAAGGCTCTTGATTTTTCGAGAGGAAGTCCCGATCCTCCGAGCATTCTGTCAATAATCGCATATCCTATATTTTCGGAAAGCTCAATTATTATGCTTCCCGTTAGCGGCTGCAAATCGATAAGTCCGAGCAAAACGGGATTTGAGAGCGCATTCGTAAATTCGGCATAAATGATTGCTTCTGAATTTATAACCTCTATTTGCGTACTTACACGCAAATAAGCAGGAAAGTGCGTCGAAAGCAGACGTCCGAAATGTTCAAAGATAATTTCGAGTGTTCGAAGGTGTTCCTTTGAAAATTTTGAGGGACGTGAAAAGTCGTAGTTTTTGACAACGACGTCATCTGATTCTTTGAGCTCTTCTGCGTCAATCTCACCTGTGGAAAATGCTTTTAACAGGTCATCTATTTCTTTTTGGGACAGTACGTCTCCCATAGAAATGTCCTTTGCAATGGTTATTTTTTGTCATAATTGAAGCTTTCGCCTAAGCAAAAGCTTATTAATTTCTGACTTTAGGTAAAATATTTTAGTTAATCGTAATGGCAAGTGTAACATCAACAACAAGCTCATCGCTTGCTTCCGCATCCGAGCTTCTGAAATACGTGCGGCAATACGAAAGCATTTTGCCCTTAATCGTATTTATAACTGTTTCGTCGTTCATTTCGTCAGCCGTATATCCTCTTACAAGTGAGGTCAGATATTCGTTCAAAATTGCCGACTGATCCGTAATAACCGCCGTAACGTCCGCATAATCTGCAGCCGCAGAGTTAAGAATTACGGTAAAATCGATAAGAGCATAACGGTTTTTTGTTTCGCCGTCAGCTTTTTTTAAATTTATCGTAAGTCCCGAGCCTATCGTATAAGGCTTACGATTTTTAAGCGGAACGGATGTATAAGAGGAAGCATCCGGATTTTCGAGTTCAAGATTTATAACGGTACAAATCTTTTTGATTAACATATTTGTGTTGTTTGCCGCAGGTACAATCGCAAACAATGTCACAGCAGAAAGAATTATGTTTGCAATTACCGCAGCAAGTATTGCTATTGCAAGTATGTTTTTTTTCATAAAGCCTCCGTGCCCTTAATTTGAGCTTCTTTGATTGTATAATCTTATTTCCACTCTTCTGTTTTTTGCTCTTCCTACAGCTGTGGAATTGTCTGCAACGGGTTCGTGCGAGCCTCTTCCGGCATAATAAATATTATCCCATCCGAGTCCTTTGTCTTCCGCAAAATATGTCGCAACCGTAATTGCACGGCATGCCGACAAAATATCGTTATTCAAGAATTTTGCCGTATTTGTGGGCGTATTGTCGGTATGTCCGATTATTTCTATTTTGTATCCTCGATATTGCTTTAATATATCGCCGAGTTTTGACAAAATCGGCATTGCGTCTTTTTTAACCTGATCGGAACCCGCATCAAAAAGCACCGCGCCGCTGATTTCTATTTGAACATATTGATATGACGTGGCATCAACTTTCATTTCGAGTGTGTCGGACAGATTAAGCTTATCTAAAAGTCCCGCAATATCCGAATACATAAGCGAACTTTCCGCCTTGTTTTTGTCAAACTCTATTTGAGCCGCACCTGACATTATCTCGTCTTCGCTAAGCTTTCCGCCCGCATTGTCACCGGAATCTCCGGGATCTTTTTCTCCGTCGCCGGCAGATTCGTCTTTGTTGCCCGACTGATCCTCACCGACATTTTCTTTATCGCTTATGTTTCCGGTATCTTTGCCTGTATCGCCCGCGTTATCATCCTTATTTCCGGACTGATCCTCGCCGGTATTTTCTTTATCGCTTGTATCTCCGGTATCTTTGCCTGTATCGCCCGCGTTATCGTCCTTATTGCCCGACTGGTCCTCACCGGTATTGTCTTTATCGCTTGTATCTCCGGTATCTTTGCCTGTATCGCCCGCGTTATCGTCCTTATTGCCCGACTGGTCCTCACCGGTATTGTCTTTATCGCTTGTATCTCCGGTATCTTTGCCTGTATCGCCCGCGTTATCGTCCT
>CAVJHK010000053.1:0-4768 GCA_963649295.1 Lachnospiraceae bacterium
CTTCCGTGGGCGAATATTCAACCTCGTCGATTATTTCACGGATATTGTCGACGGAGTTGTTTGATGCGGCATCCATTTCGACCACGTTCATCGACGTGCCGGCAAGGATTTTTTTGCACATTTCGCACTCGCCGCACGGATCGCCGTTTTGGGGATTTTCGCAGTTTACCGCACGGGCAAGTATTTTTGCCGCTGTGGTTTTTCCGACACCTCTCGTACCCGTAAAAAGAAAGGCATGACCTATTCTCCCCGCCGCAATTTGGTTTTTGAGCGCGGAAACGATTATATCCTGGCCTTTGACGTCTTCAAAGGTTTGCGGTCTGAATTTTCTGTAAAGTGCTGTATAAGACATTTTGCCTTTCCTTTCGGTTTATTTTAAAAAGCGAATGCTTATTCTTGTTTGACCCTTGTATCTATTATGTCGGCAATATTTTTTACCGCATTATTCGAAATGCTCTGTTTCATTTTATTTATATATTTTTCTTTATTTGAAAGCACATAAGAAATTGCCGCAATGAGGCTTTCGTTTGTGATTTCCTCTTCACGCAAAACATACGAAAAGCCCTGCTTTTCAAAGGAATCCGCATTCAAAATCTGATCTCCGCGGCTTTGGGCTAAAGACAAGGGAATCAGGATATTAGGCTTATTTAGCATAAGCAGCTCACATATCGAATTTGCACCTGCGCGCGAAATTACAATATCCGAAACCGCAAAAATATCAGTTAGTTCTGCGCCCACATATTCAAAGCTTATATAACCCGGGAGATTATCGTATCCGGGATTTTTTTTGCCTTTTCCCGTAATATGAATCACACCGTAATCCTTTAAAAGAGTGGGCAAAATATTATAAACCGATTCATTTATTTTGGACGCGCCCGTGCTTCCGCCGATTATTAAGATTATAGGCTTGTCACCGGTAAGACATGTAAACCGATAACCTCTTTCCTTATCGCCCTTTAATAATTCCGCTCTGATCGGAGAGCCCGTATATATGCCCCGTGTTTTGGGCAGGAATTTGAGTGTTTCCTTAAATCCCGTGCAAATATAATCCGCTTTTTTGATACAAAGCCTTGTCGCAAGCCCCGGAGTAATGTCCGATTCATGGGAAATTATGGGAACATGAAGCCTGTGCGCAGCAAAAACGACAGGGACTGTCACAAAACCCCCTTTTGAAAAAACGATATCCGGCTTTAGTTTTTTTATTATCTTTTTTGCTTCAAAAAATCCGTGAATCACACGGAAAGGATCCGTAAAATTTTTAAAAGAAAAATATCTCCTTAATTTGCCCGAAGAAATTCCAAAGTATTTAAGCCCCTTCTCCTCAACAAGCACCTTTTCTATTCCGTTATAGGTGCCTATATAATAAATTTCGTATCCGCGCGCGGCAAGCTCGGGCACAAGCGCAAGACACGGCATAACATGCCCTGCCGTGCCGCCGCCGGTCATAATTATTTTTTTCATCGTACAGCCTCTTGCTTAAACATTTTTTTTGTGCGTTCTCCTGCTCAAGCACTTTTTTATTATACAGTCTCTTGCTTAAGCCAAGATTTTTTTGACTTTTTTGTATGTAATCACATAATATATTCCCTGCGCGATTGTGGCAAGTACCCACGAAACGGGATAGGAAACATAAAGGCAGGTGAGCGTCCTGACCTCGGCAAAAACGGTATAAATCCAAAGGATTCTGAAGCCGCACACAAATGCCATTGTGATAAGCATGGGCGGAATGGATTTGCCGAGACCCCTGAGACCGCCTACAAGCACGTCCATTGTGCCGCATGTAAAATACGTAAACATGATGACGGTCATCCTGGTCACACCATATTCGATAATCTCATTATAATCGGGAGATTCAGCCACGTAAAGTCCAAGTAGGGGATAACGGAAAATATATGCGATTGTGCCGAGCACAAGTCCCGCAACTGTCGCAAAAATAAGCCCGTTTATGACAACACGGCGGATACGCTTAATTTTTCTTCCGCCGTAATTCTGGCTCGTAAAAGAAAGCGTTGTATGGTGGAACGAATTCATTCCGACATAAACATAGCCCTCGATGTTCTGCGCAGCCGCATTTCCCGTCATCGCAAGATCTCCGAATGAGTTAATGGACGACTGGATAAGCACGTTTGATATCGAAAACATGGAGCCCTGAACACCTGCCGGAAGCCCTATTTTTATCATTTGAAGAAGCTTGTGACGAGTGATTTTGAGTTTTTTTGGATCAAGCTTTAGGCATCCGTCATAATGAATGAGCGTATTTAATACAAGTCCCGCGGAAATCGCCTGTGACACAACAGTCGCAATCGCAACTCCGGCAACTCCTATTCCCACAACGATTACAAAGAAAAGGTTGAGCAATACGTTAATCGCACCCGCAAAAGCGAGATAATAAAGCGGACGACGTGTGTCTCCGACCGCGCGAAGCACGGCGGAGGTGAAATTATAAAGCATGATTACCGGCATTCCTATAAAATAAATGCGCATATAAAGGACCGAGCCGTCGATTACGTTTTCGGGCGTATCCATGAGACGAAGTAACGGCCTCGCCATAAAAAATCCGAACACGGCAAGAAAAATACCAAAAATAAGGCTTATGAGAACAGCCGTATGAACGGTTTCGGACACGTCACGCTCGTTATTTTGTCCGTAATATTTTGCGACACATACGTTTGCGCCGACCGAAAGTCCCACAAAAAGATTTATGATGAGATTTGTGAGCGAGCCGGTGCCGCTAATCGATGCAAGTGCCGTTTGTCCCGCAAATTTTCCCGCAACAATCAAATCCGACGTATTAAAAAGAAGCTGCAGGAGACTTGACAAAATAAGCGGCAGCGTGAATTTGAGCATCTTTACGAACAACGAGCCCGTACACATATCTATTTCGTATTTTTTTGAATTTGAAGACATAAAAATTACCTTTTAAAAAACTTATTTTTTTTGCGGTAAACCAAAAAAAGATTGCCGTTAAAGGTAAGGGTATTTTAACACTTTGATAGAAAATGTCAAACGGACAAAGGTCCGGGGGACTCCCCCCCCGGTAAAGCAAAAATCCCCTTAATACAAATAAACAAGCCCCTTTCCCATACAGAAAAGGGGCTTTTATTTTTTTTGCAGACAATTTTTAAATATCCGTTTCCTCGAAGTTATCTTCCTGCCACGAAAGTGCGGCGCGCACGGCTTTGTTCCAGCCATGGAGAAGTGCTTTTCGTTTTTCGTCCGGCATTTCGGGCTCAAAGATACATGACAAATCCCAGTTTGCTCTAATTTCGTCTTCGCTCTTCCAAAATCCCGATGTGAGCCCGGCGGCATAGGCTGCACCGAGCGCCGTTGTCTCGATGCACCTTGGGCGCAGCACCCTGGTCTTTAAAATATCCGCCTGAAACTGCATAAGAAAATTGTTTGCGGACGCTCCGCCGTCAACCTTTAAGCTTGTGAGCTTTTTGCCGAGGTCATGTTCCATCGCGCGCAAAACGCTGTATACCTGATAATCGATCGATTCGAGCGTTGCACGGATAAAATGCTCCTTTGTGCATCCGCGCGTGATTCCGACTATTGTTCCTCTGGCATATTGATTCCAGTAAGGAGCTCCGAGCCCCGTAAAAGCGGGCACAATATACACTCCGTCCGTGTCCGAAACAGCTTCCGCATATTCTTCCGACTGAGCGGCATTTTTGATCATTCTGAGACCGTCACGAAGCCATTGTATTGCCGCACCCGCAACAAAAACGCTGCCTTCGAGCGCATAATTTATTTTTTTTGACGAGCTTACGGCAATTGTGGTTACAAGGCCGTGTTCGGATTCTATCCTCTTGTCTCCCGTATTCATAAGCAAAAAGCAGCCCGTGCCGTAGGTATTTTTGACATCGCCCGCTTCAAAGCAGCATTGACCGAAAAGTGCGCACTGCTGATCGCCCGCGGCACCGCCTATTGTAATTTCACCGCCGAGCAACCCTCTGTCAGTTTTGCCGAAATTGTGTATCGACGGATAAACCTTCGGCATCATGCTTTCGGGAATGCCGAGACGATCTAATAATTTTTCGTCCCACTTGAGATTATTGATATCAAAAAGCATCGTTCTTGACGCATTTGTATAATCGGTTGCGTGAACACGGCCGCGTGTAAGATTCCAGATAAGCCATGTGTCAACCGTACCAAAGAGCAGTTCACCTTTGCGTGCACGCTCGCGCGCACCTTCGACATGATTCAGAATCCATGCGATCTTGGTGGCGGAAAAGTAAGCATCGGGCACAAGTCCCGTGGTTTCCCTTATATATTCGCCCATTCCCTCTTTGACAAGCTCTTCGACGATCGGCGCCGTTCTGCGGCATTGCCAGACAATCGCATTATAGATCGGAATACCTGTCTTTTTGTCCCAGATAATTGTTGTTTCACGCTGATTTGTAATTCCGAGCGCAGAAATTTCGGATGCATCTGCGCCTATTTTTGCCATTGCCTCAGCCGCAACCGCAAGCTCTGAAGACCAGATTTCCATGGGATCATGCTCAACATATCCCGGCTGCGGATAAATTTGCTCAAATTCGCGCTGTGCAAGGCTCAAAATATTCCCTTTTTTGTCAAAAAGAATGCATCTGGAGCTTGTCGTCCCCTGATCGAGCGCCATTACGTATTTTTTTTCCATTATAAAAAACCTCTCCGTTTAATGTGACTTATAATCCTATGCCGTTTCCACACTCTTTGTGGCAACAAGCAAAGCTCCCGTTTCCGCTATATTATCGCAGATTACGTCACCTATTGCAACAGGCGCAGA
>CAVJHK010000053.1:5287-12194 GCA_963649295.1 Lachnospiraceae bacterium
CACCCTTTCCGACAGAAAGCGTAATAATTGAGCCCGTGTTTTTGTTTGCGGTATCGTGTATGGCATTATCCACAGCACCTGTGCATCTCTTCATCACATAAGCAGCCGCATTTTTGCCCGCATTTCCCGCTTCTTCCGAAACATAATCCACAAGATCATGTACATGAAGCACGTTTCCGCAGGCAAAAATTCCGGGGATACTTGTTTCAAGCGTATTTGTGACATATGCGCCCTGCGTAATCGGATTTATCTTAATTCCTGCGCCGGTTGTAAGCTCGTTTTCGGGAATAAGTCCGCACGAAAGAAGAAGCGTGTCGCACGAATAAAATTCTTCTGTCCCGGGAATAGGCACATTATGCGAATCAACCTCGGCAATCGTAACGCCTTCGACACGCTCTTTTCCCTTTATGTCGACAACGGTATGCGAAAGCCGCAAGGGAATATTAAAATCGTTTAAGCATTGAACAATATTGCGCTTTAAACCGCCGGAATAGGGCATAAGCTCCGCAACAACCTTTACATTAGCGCCTTCAAGCGTCATGCGGCGTGCCATGATAAGTCCGATGTCTCCTGAGCCGAGTATTACGACTTCATGTCCCGGCATAATGCCGTCAATGTTCACAAAGCGCTGCGCAGTGCCGGCAGAAAAAATCCCCGCCGGCCTGTATCCCGGAATCTGCAAGGCACCTCTCGGACGCTCTCTGCATCCCATTGCAAGGATAACGGCCTTTGCCTTTATGTTGAACATCCCCTCTGTTCTGTTCATGCATGTTATGGTCTTGTCTTCCGACAAGGACACAACCATGGTATTTAATTTGTATTCTATCTTTTCATCAAGCACACGGCTCACAAATCTTGCGGCATATTCGGGCCCCGTAAGTTCTTCTTTAAAGGTGTGAAGTCCAAAGCCGTTGTGAATGCACTGATTTAAAATTCCGCCGAGACGCGAATCGCGCTCCAATATCACAACGCTATCCACTCCCGCTTCATGTGCCGCAAGCGCCGCAGCAAGCCCCGCGGGGCCGCCGCCTATTATCACGATGTCATATTCTTTACAATACATGTGAATTCCTCCCGCTCTTTAATACTTCTTCCATAGGAACAGAGAGCTCCGAAGCCAGAATTTCAACCGTTCTCGGTGTGCAAAAGCCCGCCTGGCACCTTCCCATTCCCGCGCGTGTGCGGCGCTTGATTCCGTCAAGCGTGCGTGCTCCGAGCGGTCTTCTGATTGCGTCAAGTATCTCGCCCTCCGTGATCATTTCGCAGCGGCATACGACTACCGAATAGCTCGGATTTTCTTTTATGAGCTTTTCCTGTTCTTCCCGCGGCAAAAGCGCCATATGATGAACTCCAGTACGTTTTGCGACAAAATTTTCTTTTATTTTGGGATTCAGAATCGGAAGAACAATGCCCGCAACATATTCTCCCATTGCGGGCGCACATGTGAGTCCCGGCGACTCGATGCCCGCAACGTCGATAAAGCGCTTTGCATCCGATACCTCTTCTATTATAAAATCATCACGTGTCTCATGCGCACGAAGTCCCGAAAAGCTTGTTATTGTCTTTCTGAAAGCAGGCATTTCCTTTACGCTTTCGGAAGCTTTTTTTATGGCATATCCCATTCCCGCGCGTGTTGTATATGTCCCCTCCTTATCGTCAATATCCTCGGCGGTCGGACCCACAAGGAGATTACCGTGAACGGTCGGCGTAAAGAGTACACCTTTTCCGAGAGCAGACGGCAGCTGGAAAAGCGTATGGCTTGCCATATTGCCGGCTGTCTTGTCATACAGACAATACTCACCGCGCCTCGGGATTATTTTGAGCGGAGTGCGGCTTACCATCTTGTGAATCTTATCCGCATAAACGCCTGCGGCATTTATTACGACACGAGCCTCAATTGTCTGCTTTGTCGTAATTATTTCATAATAATCGGGATACTGCTTAATGCCCGTCACTTCGTTGTCAAATTCAAACCTGACGCCGTTTACGCAGGCATTTTCCGCAAGAGCAATCGTGAGCTCAAAAGGACACACGATTCCGCCCGTGGGCGCATAAAGCGCACATACGACCGCATCCGATACATTTGGCTCAAGTGCCAAAACTTCGTCATGCTCAATGATTTTTAAGCCCTTTACGCCGTTTTTTTGTCCGTTTTCGTAAAGATGCTTTATGGTCTCTCTTCCGTCCTCGCTCATACAAAGAACAAGCGAACCGTTTTTCTTAAAAGAAAAATCAAGTTCCTTTGAAAGCGCCTCCATTCTTTCGTTGCCGGGAACGTTGAGCCTCGCCTTCAGGCTTCCCGGCTCCGCATCAAAGCCTGCGTGAACTATTCCCGAATTTGCCTTTGACGTGCCCTCGCACACATCAAGTCCTTTTTCAAGCACAACCGTATCAAGATCGTACTTTGAAAGCTCGCGCGCGATCGAACATCCCGTCACGCCCGCACCGATAATACAAACGTCTCTCATTTTTACCTCCCAAAACTTTGCCTAAAAATAAACTGTCATTGTCTGCCCTTGCGGATACTGCCGACACCAAAAAAAATCCCGGTACATTCATATTTCATTATCCGCATAACAAAAGAGCCACACAAAATATCACGGCCAACCGGATTAAAGAATCCTTAAAGCCGCAACAAATCGCATGACTCCGAATCTCTCGCAAATGTTTGTTTGATTTTGACAACGAAATGCGCGCTTTGAATATATGTTTTGAATGTTTGTTTTAAAGGTTTGTTTTAAATGTTTGTTTCGAATATGTTTTAAAAGCACTTTTCGCTGTTTTCTGTTGGAATTTTACCACCGTACTTCAAAATTTGCAATAAATAAAATATAATCAATAAGGGTAAAATTTCCCCTTGATGACCATGCGCCGAAACCAAAACGTTTTAATTACCGTATTATTACATTATCGGATAAATTTGCCGATATAAAATTTGATACAAAATCAATATTTTTACGGGTATATTGTTAGGTATACCGATATATTGTTTGACATGCCGATATATCGTTTGACATGCCGGCACAAATAATTTATAAAATTCAGGAACACATAGTGCCGCTTTTATAGACGCAATTATCAAAGTTGATTGCACCCCTGCATAAAAGCAGAGCCGGATATACTAATAAAAATACAAATACATAATTTAAGAGGTCAAAATGAAAAATATCAAAAGCATTTTAACGATAGCCGCATCAATTGTTATATTGTCATTATTAGGCGGATGCAATATTGAGGGAGGATTTCGCAAAAATCCCGTAAGCGCACCCACACCCACGCCCACAAGGACGCTTTATACATGGGCAACTGCAACACCCGTGCCCACAAAAAGCGTTACGCAAATACCGACCGTGACCCCCGGCACACCAAATATTACGCCTGGTGCACCCGGCGTTACGCCAATTATACTTCCCACACAAACACCCAAAATCACATATCCGACCATAGCACCTTTCCCAACAAGTGAAGTTACAAAAGCGCCCGTTGTGACAAATCGGATTACCGCTACTCCCACATCGCAGGTTATTAAGCCCACCGCTACTTTTTCTCCGACAGTTAAGCCGACCGCCACGCCCACCGATATACCACGTACGCCCGCGTCCCTTATCGCATCGCTTACCAATGCGCTCACAGACAAAATGTACAGCACGGATATTTTTATGGATATCCTTCATACGGACAAAAACGACTGCAGCGAAAACATGTATTATACAAATTATACCTATGCGGACACTTATGATAATGTCACACACCTTAAGACAGACACCTATACGGATGTCGGCGACACACATACATACGAATGCAAGACAACATACATTGTGACAAAAAATAACGGATATACCGTTTACGAAAATTATGAGGATTATCCCGACACCTGGAACAAGCGCACAAAAAACCTTGCATACCCCGGAATTACTTATTTTTCGGAGCTCGGTGAAATAAAGCTTTCTAATGCTTCACTTGTATCCGAGAGCCCGGACTCCGGATATGAAATAACCGCCGATTGCAAGATTGATTTAAATCCCATAATAACCACGCTGTCGGATGCGGAAGCGTCAAATAATTTTAAAACAACTTTTAAGCTTACGGCATATTTTGATTATGAAACGCTTGCCCCTACGGGAATAATGATTTCAGAAGAAAATAAGAAATTGTCCTCCGCTTTTATGCTTAATTCAATATGGGTAAATATCTATGATATTTCGGACGCAGCCGCAGAAATTCCTGTACCGGACGAAGTATATGCGGCCGAAGAATATTAAATAATTTCAAGAAACCTAAAAATCTGCCCATCATGAATAATGACGGGCAGATTTATTATTTTTTAGTCAACGTTTGTACCGAAATTTATATTTAACAAATCAATCCTCTACGCATAATGATATCTGTTTCTTTCTTTAATCCAGAAATAAACCGTAAGCGTGAGAGACAAAATTTCGGCAACGATTACGGCATACCAGATTCCCTTAAGTCCAAAGAAAATCGGAAGCACAAGCACCGAAATAATCTGAAATACAAGCGTTCTCATAAACGAAATTCCCGCCGAAATCGCACCGTTGTTGAGTGCGGTAAAAAATGACGAGCCATAGATATTGAAGCCCGCAAGAAGAAATGTAAAGGCGTAAATCTTAAATGCGTCAACGGTAATATTCATAAGCTCGGCATCATAGCCCACATAAAGGCGTGAAAGCGGTGTCGCAAGCACAAATGCAAGCACTACCATCACAATTCCCGTTATTCCTATTATCCTAAGGCTTTTCTTTAAGAGTCCCTTTAGTTCCGCATGGTTTTCCGAGCCGTAATTGTATCCGATTAGCGGTGCCGTTCCGACGGAATAACCGATGAAGGCTGCGATAAAAATGAAGTTTACATACATAAGCACTCCGTATGCGGCAACACCGTTTTGACCCGCATATTTAAGAAGCTGCTTATTGTAAAGCATGTTTACGATTGACATAGAAATATTGCTCATAAATTCAGAAGCGCCGTTTGAGCAGGCTTTCCAGATATAAGTGCCGCTCATTACCGCATTTCCGAGGCGAAGCCTTGAGGAATTCGGGAATATAAAATATATAAGCGGAATAAGTCCGCCGATCGCCTGGCTGATTGCCGTTGCGACAGCCGCTCCCGTTACTCCGAACGGAAAGACTCCCACAAATAGCCAGTCAAGGAACATATTTGCAACGCCCGCCATAACGGTAAGCCACAAGCCCATCTTGGGCTTTTCGGCGGTTACAAGAAATGACTGGAACATATTTTGCAGCATTGCGGGAACAAGAGAAACCATGATTATACGCCCGTATGAAATGCAAAAAGGCAGCATTCCTTCGTCGGCACCAAGCTTTATTGCGACCTTTTCAAGAAAAATTTCACCGACTACGGTTAGTACAACACCGATTGCGATTACAAGATATATAAGAAGCGAAAAAATTTCGTTTGCTTCCTTTTCTTTCCCCTCGCCAAACTTCATCGACACAAGAGCCGTTCCGCCCGTGCCCACCATGAAGCCCACAGCCTGAAATATCATAAGAAAGGGCATAATCAGGTTTATTGCCGCAAAAGCCGTTGCTCCGGCATAGTTTGAGACAAAAAATCCGTCCACAACACCGTATATTGACATAAATACCATCATTCCGACAGACGGTGCAACAAATCTCAAAAGTTTTTTTGTATCAAAGTGATCCGACAGCTGAATATTCATCTTGGCCATTTGGCTTTACCTTTTCCTTTCAAAAAAACACAACCAAGGCGGTATTCTACTATCTTATTCTTTTGATGTCAAGCCTTTTGGGGCCTTGTGAAAATCATATCAAAGGCTGCCGGAATTTTCCCATAGCTCGGCGTGCGTTGTTGAAACCGCAATCGCTCCCGCATTGCAGGCAGCGCTTACGTCCTCCGAGTCGGATATGAGTCCGCCCGCAATAACGGGCACATGCTCGGCATCCGCAATATGCCGGATTATTTTTGGCATAAGTCCCGGCAAAATTTCGATACAGTCGGGTGATACCGCCGCACACTGGCGGTTTAAGTTCACAAGCGCCATGGAATCTATCACAAAAAATCTCATTACGGCAAAAAGCCCAAGCTCACGCGCCCGTTTTATGAGATTTTGCTTTGTGGAAATTATTCCGTCCGCATGAACGGTTTCTTTGATATAATCTACACTCACTTCCTTTGCGGAAAGGCCGCCGACAAGATCCATATGAACAATTGCCGCCTTTCCCGCATCACGGATTTTTTTTACGATTTCCGAAACAGTCATTACGTCACCGTAAAGCACAAAAACAACACCGATGTCGAGCATTAAGACTTTGTTTAAGCCGTCGTCGTCCTTGATTGCGGCGATATACTTATTTTGTTTTATTTTTTTCAGAATCTGGTTTTTGTTCATGTGAATCCTAAAATGCTTCCGGTATTATTAATATTTCGTATGCTGTTTAAGCATATCAAGGTTTTACTTTTTTTTAATTCCCGGAATTGTAAACTTATCCCTCGTTATTCCGATTTTTGGGATTTTTTTACTTAATTTGCGGATTTATCCGCATTATCCGTGATGTTAGATTTTTTGGGGCTCTTCAGAATTTTCCGTATTTTCGGCGTTGTCCTTATTTTCGTCTTTTTTGCCGCTTTCTCTGTCTTCCTTAATCCCGGCGCTCTCTCCCAAGCTCTCTCCCGTGCTGTTTTCGGCGCTTTCTTCTGCCTCCCCTTCCGGGCTATCTTCCGGGCTCTCTTTGCCATTCTCTTCCGGGCTCTCTTCGGCATTCCCATCGTGGTCTTTTCCGATGCTGTTAATGAGTTCCTCAAGCGATTCGTCGTTGTCTCCCGCGCCGGTGCCGAGTCCCATATATTTTGCTTCAAAATCCTCCGCAGACATGGGCTCCGCAAATAAATATCCCTGGAACTTTTC
>CAVJHK010000054.1:0-12049 GCA_963649295.1 Lachnospiraceae bacterium
ACAGAATCAAAAAGAAAGGAAAATGTTGATTTTGCTTCTGAAATCATCATACAAGGATAAATATGACGACAATCAGAACGGAAAAAGGAAAAAGTATAAAGGTGGTTTCACATGAAGAAGAAAAAAATGTGTTGACCGTTTCGGATTTTGAAATGGATGAGAGGGCTGTGGAAGCAGTGAAAGCAGCTATAAATAAGGCAAAAATTTGCAAGAAGCCGATTGCGGGTTATGATAAAGAAAAGAAAAAAGTTTATGTCGAATATGCAAACGGAGAAAAAAAATATGCAGAATAGAAAGCCTATGCTTCTTGTTTTTGCCGGGCCGAACGGGTCTGGTAAAAGCACCGTTACCGGTTTTTTTGAAAAAGCGGGAAAATATACAAATGCCGATGATATTGTTGCCGCAACCGGAATGGACAATATGAATGCGGCAATGCTTGCTGATAAAATGCGTTATGAATCGATTGAGAAAAAGGAAGATTTTACATTTGAAACAGTTTTGTCGTCGGAATATAAAATGAATATCTTGAGAAAGGCAAAACGGGAAGGATATTTCATAAAATGTATTTTTATTTTGACCATCGATCCAAAGATTAATGCGGCAAGAGTGGAAACAAGAGTTGCATCCGGCGGCCATGATGTGGATAAAACAAAGATTGTTGAACGATATTACAAATCGCTCGGTAATATTAAAGAACTCCTTGAAATATGCGACATTATGCATGTTTATGACAATACAGAGGTGCCGACTAGAATTATTCGAAAGCATAAGGAAGAATTGTCGATTTATCCGAATGAATATTGGGCTGAACGTGACATATTAAATTTGATTGAATGATGAATCGGGTCTTTTTTTACGAAGCCTGTAAAGGCTTCGTTTTTTTTTAACATATTTCTGAAACGTTTTCGTTAAAATCTTAGTTTTCGCTTGTTTTCTCTTTTGTAAAGCCCAAAATCGCATGGATTTTTTATTCTTATTTTCGTAATTGGTAACGTTTTCAACAGTTGCGTTAAAAAATGCACAAAAAATATTTAAAAAGTGCTTGCTTTTTTATTTAAACTGATATATACTATGTTTACGAAAACGATTTCGAAAAAGTTTCGTGATTTTCCAATAAGTTACTTAAAAAGTTTCGGATTTTCTCTTTCATTTTCGTAAAAGTTTTCGTAAAACGGGTTCGGAAAGGGTTGCAAAAATGGTTTCACTTAAAGATATAGCTCAAAAATGCAATGTAAGTGTTGCCACGGTAAGCAAAGCCTTAAACGGACAAAATGACGTAAGCGAAAAGACAAAGACGTTCATTTGCACCACGGCAAAGGAAATGGGATATTTTCCCAATTCGATTGCAAGAGCATTAAAGACAAACAGGACATACAACATCGGAGTGCTTTTTGCCGACGAAGCCCAAAGCGGACTTACACATGACTATTTTTCGTTTGTTCTCGAAAGCTTTAAAAAGGGCGCAGAAGCACGCGGATATGACATCACCTTCATAAACGGCGACAAAAACCGCCCAAACCGCATGACTTATCTTGAGCATTGTCTTTACCGCGGATTTGACGGAGTGGTAATCGCATGCGTGAACTTTTACGATCCCGAAGTCGAAGAGCTTGTAAACAGCGACATTCCGCTTGTCACGATCGACCACTCCTATAACGGACGTTCTTCGATCATATCAAACAACGTCAAGGGTATGCATGATCTTGTCACCTATATCATCAACGAGGGACACAGGCGCATAGCATTTGTCCACGGACCGGAATCGGCGGTTGCAAAGGCACGTCTTACATCCTTTTACAACACGCTTGACAGCTTTGGCATAGAAGTGCCGGACGAATATATAAAGGAATCACCCTACAGAAACACACGCATAGCAGGCGAGATGACAAGAGAGCTCCTTTCGCTTTCCGTACCGCCCACATGTATTCTTTATCCGGATGACTTCTCGTGCTTCGGCGGAATCAACGTAATAAAAGAGATGGGGCTCAAGATCCCCGATGACATCTCGGTTGCGGGATATGACGGAATCAGGCTCGGACGCCACATAGAACCAAAGCTTACAACGCTCAAGCAGGACACTATAGCCATAGGGCTCAAGGCAGCCGAACAGCTCATTAATCACATCGAAAAGCCCAAAACCACAATCGCCGAGCAAATAGTCATAAATGGCGAAGTATATGCCGGCAAAACGGTCAAAAAGCTTATTTAACGATATGAGCCGCAAAGCGGTTTATATAAAAAACTTTTTCAAATGGAGGAGTAATTTTATGAAGAAGAGAATTGTAGCATTATTCATGATGCTCACGATGGTCGTAAGTCTCTGTGCAGGCTGCGGCAGCAAGAGTGGGGATTCCGATTATACGTATTCGAACGACGGAAAAGTCCTCAACATCTATGCATGGAACGAAGAATTCAAGGGATTTTTCGATGCTTATTATGCATCAAAGATTCCCGCAGGCATCACGGTTAACTGGATCATCAATGCATCCGACGGCGGTCTCTATCAGCAGAAGCTTGACGAGGCTCTTTCAAATCAGAGCTCGGCTTCCGCAAATGACAAGGTTGACTTATTCCTTGCCGAGGCAGATTACATTATCAAATATGTTGACAGCGATGCGACGCTTGACGTAACAAAGATTGGTGTTACCGATTTTTCAAACACATATGCTTACACCGTTCAGGCTTGCTCGGATGCAAACAACGTTGTTAAGGGTGTTTCCTTCCAGTGCTGTCCTTCCGCAATGGTTTATCGTCGTTCGATAGCCAAGGCTGTTCTCGGAACAGACGATCCGGATAAGGTTCAGGAAGCTGTTTCGACATGGGATAAATTTGACGCAGTTGCCAAGGCCGCAAAGGAAAAGGGATATTACATGACAGGCTCTTTCGCAGAGACATTCCGTGTATTCTCCAACAATTGCACATCCGCATGGGTTGATTCGAACAACAACCTCAATATCGATCCTCAGATCACAAAGTGGCTCGATCAGACAGAAAATTATGTTAAGAACGGTTATACACTTACAGCAGGCGTATGGGATGACGAAAAGACAGACCAGTTCTACGCAGACGGCAAAGTTCTTTGCTGCTTCGGACCCGCTTGGTATTTCAACTTCTGTATGACAAAGGCCCTTGACGAAACAAAGGGCACATCCGGTGACTGGGCAATCTGTAAGGGACCTCAGGCTCACTTCTGGGGCGGCACATGGCTTCTTGCAGCAAACGGAACAGATAATGCAGACCTTGTTGCAGATATCATGAACGCATTCATCAACGACGAAGACACATGCACAAAGCTTGTTTCCGAACAGGGTCAGTTCCCCAACAACAAGAAGGTTGTTGAAAAATTTGCAAATGATGCTTCTTACGGCAACGCTTTCCTTGGCGGACAGAACGATATCGCAGTATTCGCAAAGATGACCGACAGCATCGTTTGGCAGTATCATACACAGTATGACCAGCTTCTCAACGAAGGTCTCCAGAACAAGATGCAGGAATACTACAAGGGTACGGTTACAGAGGATAAGGCTTGGGAAAACTACTACAACTATGTAGCAGAGACATATCCGAGCATCAATATCAAGAAGTAAAGCTATAAGCAAATCTGTAAGTAAACCCATAAGCAATATGCTTTAAAATTATACGATTTAAAGCAATATGATTTAAATGCAATCAGGTCGCCGTGTCGGACTCCCGGCACGGCGATTCTTTTAAAAAAAAGAAACTTCACATCCCACCGGGATTTTTTCGGAGAAAAATATGAAAAAAAACATTACGGCAAAAAAACACGGTATAAATTATTCCAAATGGGGATATATATTTATTCTCCCGTTTTTCCTTGTTTATTTCTTTTGGTCATTCATTCCTCAGGTATTGACCTTTGTATACAGCTTTTTTGAAATGTACAAAGAGGGCCTAAAGCAAATCGGCCCCAACTTTGTGGGACTTGACAATTATATCAAGCTTTTCCAAATGCGCATTGACGGCGTGCCCACGATAATCAAATATGCGGGCAATACGATGATCATGTGGATAATGGGCGCAATTCCCCAATTCGTTATTGCACTTATCCTTGCCGTTTGGTTTACAAGCTTCAGATTGAATATAAAAGCACAGCCGTTTTTTAAGACGGTAATTTATATGCCGAACCTAATCATGGCATCGGCTTTTTCAATGCTCATCTGGACGATATTCGGAATGACGGGGCCTGTGCGTTCACTTCTTCTTGATGCGGGCGTCATCGAGGAAAGCTTCGATTTCTTCTACAATGTCGGCTGGGCAAGAGCGCTTGTCGCATTCATAAACTTCCTTATGTGGTTCGGAAATACGACGATTGTCCTTATGGCCGGCATCATGGGAATCGACCAGTCGCTTTTTGAAGCGGCAATGATAGACGGCGCAAACAGCATAAAGGTGTTTTTTAAGGTTACGCTTCCGCTTCTTATGCCTATTATAATTTATGCGGTAATCACATCGCTTATCGGCGGTATCAATATGTACGATGTGCCTTATATCCTTTCGTCCGGCAAGGGTACACCCGACAACTCGACAATGACTCTCATAATGAGCGTTCAGCAAAAGCTCGGCGCTTCAAAGAACTACGGCTCCGCAGGTGCGCTTTCGGTACTTATATTCATCTTCTCGGCTGTACTGAGTCTCCTTGTATATAAGTTCTTACTCACGCAGGACGGCACAAGATCAAGCTATAAGAAGGGAGGAAAGCGCAAATGAAAACGGATAAAAATAAATCAATTTACGGACTCAGCAAAAAAGGGCATATAATGCTCATTATTTCAAGAATAATAGTTTATGCGATACTTATATTCCTTGCGTTCCTTTGCCTAATCTTCTTTTACCTTTTGTTTGTAAATGCAACAAGATCAAAGGCACAGTTAAGCTCGGGCTTTACGCTTATTCCGAACAACAACTTTTTTGTAAATTTAAAAAATGCCTGGAACGACCAGTCAATAGATATTCCGAGGGGAATGTTGAATTCATTCCTTATAGCAACGGCATCATCGGTTCTCACCACGTATTTTTCGGCTCTTACCGCATTCGGAATACATTGTTACGAATTTCGCTTTAAAAAAGCGGCATTTACGTTTATACTTGCCGTCATGATGATTCCTTCCCAGATTTCGGCGGTGGGATTTGTAAAGCTTTGCAATACTCTTCATCTCACAAACAATTATATTCCGCTCATAATCCCGGGAATTGCCGCACCTGTTGTTGTATTCTATATGAAGCAATACATGGAAAGCATATTGCCGCTCGAGATTGTGGAAGCCGCAAGAGTTGACGGAGCACACGAGTTTTACACATTCAACAAAATAGTTATTCCTATTATGATGCCGGCTATTGCCGTTCAAATGATTTTTTCGTTTGTGGCATCGTGGAACAACTTCTTTATCCCGGGCATGATCCTAGACAAGCCCAAGCTCCGCACGGTTCCCATGATGATTGCGGCGCTTCGCTCGGCGGATTATGCAAAATTTGATATGGGCAAGGTTTATATGCTGATACTTCTTTCGATTCTTCCCGTAATTGTGGTATATTTGTTCTTATCGAAATTCATCATAAAGGGTGTTTCGGAAGGCAGCGTAAAAGGATGATATTTTTGGAGGTTATATGAAATTCGGATATTTTGACGACAGCGCGCGCGAATATGTGATCACAACACCGCGCACGCCGCTCCCCTGGATAAATTATCTTGGAACAAACGGATTTTTCTCGCTCATTTCAAACACGTGCGGCGGATATTCGTTTTATAAGGACGCAAAATTACTTCGTCTCACACGTTACAGATACAATAACGTGCCTTATGACAACAACGGCAAATATTATTATATCAAAGACGGCGATACGATTTGGAATCCCGGCTGGCAGCCGACAAGGACGGAACTTGATTCTTACGAATGTCGTCACGGAATAGGATATTCACGATTTTCGTCCGAGAAAAACGGTATAAAGGCAAGCGTTCTCGCATTTGTTCCCGTAAATGACAACTGTGAAATAAACCGTCTTACAATCACAAACAATTCGGGCACAGAAAAAAATCTGAAGATTTTCTCTTATGTCGAATGGTGCTTATGGAATGCCGACGACGACATGAAAAATTTTCAGAGATTGTTAAGCTGCGGCGAGGTCGAAGTTGAAGGAAGCACGATTTATCACAAGACCGAATACAGAGAGCGCCGCGACCACTATGCGTTTTTTTCGGTAAACAGTGAAATCTCGGGCTTTGACACAATCCGTGACGATTTTCTCGGAATGTATAACGGTGCGGATAAGCCGGATGTCGTGGTACAGGGAAAATGCAAAAATACGGTGGCAAGCGGCTGGTCGCCAGTTGCCGTGCATGAAATTGACCTTGATTTAAAGCCAAATGAAACACGCGAATTTATATTTGTGCTCGGATATGCCGAAAACGAGCATGACAAAAAGTGGGAAAAGAAAAATGTCATAAATAAGACGCTCGCAAAAGAGTGCATAGCGCGTTATGAAACCGTGGCACAGGTGGATAAGGCATTTTTGGAGCTTAAAAATTATTGGGATAATCTCCTTGCCCGCTTTCGGGTATATTCAAAGGACGAAAAACTGAACCGTATGGTGAATATATGGAACCAGTATCAATGCATGGTTACGTTCAACATGTCAAGATCTGCGTCCTATTATGAATCGGGAATCGGGCGCGGAATGGGATTTCGTGATTCCGCACAGGATTTGCTCGGGTTTGTGCATCTTATTCCCGATCGTGCGCGCGAAAGGATAATCGATATTGCGTCAACGCAATTTGAAGACGGAAGCGCATATCACCAGTATCAGCCGCTCACCAAGAAGGGAAATTCCGATATCGGAAGCGGATTTAACGATGACCCCTTGTGGCTCATAGCGGGCACAAGCGCATATGTGAGAGAAACGGGCGATCTGAGTATATTAAAGGAAAGCGTCCCTTATGACAACGATATGTCAAAGGCAACGTCGCTTATGGAACACCTAAAGCGCTCGTTTGACTATATTATAAATCACAAAGGGCCGAATGACTTACCGTTAATCGGACGTGCCGATTGGAACGACTGCTTAAATTTAAACTGCTTTTCGGAGCATCCTGGCGAATCGTTCCAGACGTTTGGTCCGTCGGAGGGACCCGTTGCGGAATCCGTATTTATAGGCGGCATGAGTGTCAAATACGGCCTTGAATATGCCGATATGGCAGAAGCGCTTGGAGATACTGCGGAAGCCGAGCGCGTAAAAGCAGAAGTCAAAAAGCTTTATGATGCCGTAATGAATGCGGGATGGGACGGAGAATGGTTTGTGAGAGCCTATGACGCATATGGCCACAAGGTTGGTTCCAAATGCTGCACAGAGGGACAGATATTTATTGAGCCTCAGGGAATGTGCGTGATGGCAGGTATCGGCATAAAAGAAGGAAATGCCGAAAAGGCCCTTGCGTCCGTAAAAGAAAAGCTTGATACAAAATACGGAATCATGCTTTTGCAGCCCGCGTATACGGAATACAGATTGGAGCTTGGCGAAATTACTTCCTATCCGCCTGGATACAAAGAAAATGCAGGGATCTTCTGTCATAACAACCCTTGGGTTTCTATTGCGGAAACCGTTGTCGGACACGGCGACAGGGCATTTGAAATATATAAGAAAACGTGCCCCGCATATATAGAGGATATCAGCGAAATCCACCGCACGGAGCCTTATGTTTATTCGCAAATGATTGCGGGCGCCGACGCAAAATTCTTTGGAGAAGCCAAAAACAGCTGGCTCACGGGAACAGCCGCATGGACATTTACAAATGTATCACAGTATATTCTGGGAATTTATCCGACGATTAACGGACTTTGCGTTAATCCCTGTGTTCCGAAGGATTTCGGTGATTTTAAGATAGAAAGAACATACAGGGATGCCGTATATCATATCGAGATCAAAAAAGAATCCGGTACGGAAAAAGGAATAAAGCAACTGATTGTTGACGGAAAAGAAATAAAAGGCACCGTTATCCCGTACGAAAAAGGCAAAAAGGAATATAATGTAATTGCGGTGATGGGATAATTTTAACCGAATCAATTGAAGCCCTAAAAAAACAGATAATTCTTTTTGTGAAAATTACATAAATTTGCCCTTCCGATATGGAAAACGCATGAAAATAATGTTATCATGCTGTTATCCTATGTTTGGAGGGCAGTTTTTATGAAAAAAAACAAAAGGGCAATTGCACGGTTTGTATTTTGTTTTGTGACAATATTTGCCCTTTTCGGAAAGCTTTTTGGGATTAAGGCATATGCAGACGGCAAAAATGCGATGGCTTTTTCTGTGGAAAATCAAATCAAACTTAAAAAATATGTGATTCCCACCGTGTTACATGAGGGAGATTCGTTCGAACTTAAGGGTGTGATTGTTTCGGAAAAAGGATGGCTTGATTATATCGGTATAACGGTCTACAAATATGAAATCGAAACAGCATTGTATGCATATGAAAAAATTGTACAGGAAAAAAAGTTAAATGAATGTGATTTAAGCGACATAAGCAAAAATATTAATTTTGATGCTCTTCCCGTAGGAACTTACGGTATCGAAATTTATGCCGATTCGGTTGCTGGCGGCGAGGCGTGCTACGGAGTGGTTCTTAATGTTGTTGACAAAGAAAATCCGGAAAGCGTGAGCTTTGTTACGGAAGGACTTGTGCCTGACGAAACCATAAAACCCACCTTAACGCCGAGCGGCTCGATAAGTCCGACTTTAAATTTAACCGTAACTCCGACAATAAAGGTGAGTCCGACGATAACTCCCGCATCGACAGCAAAGGTTACGCCTGTGATAACTGTAACGCCCACGATCAAAGTTACCCCCACAACAACGGCTGCACCTATAATAACAGTTACACAAAAAATAACCGTAACTCCCACAGCAAAAATTATTGCAACTCTGACTCCGGTTCCCAAAACAACGGAAATCCCAAAAATAACCGAGAGCCCCAAGACAACGGAAATACCAAAAATAACAGAGAGCCCCAAAACAACCGATGCGCCGGCAAAAGACGATATAGCGGGCGGCACATCCGGTAATTCGGACAGCTCCGGCAGTGCGTCAGCAAATATTTCAACAGATATATCGTCTGATTCATCCGCGGGCACAAATGCCGATAGCGGCTCAACGGTCGGCGCGAATACAGAAACTGATTCATCCGCGGGTACAAATGCCGATAACGGCTCAACGGTCGGCGCGAATACAGAAACTGATTCATCCGCATGCATAATGCATATATTCATTATTGCGGTTTTGGCAATGTTTACGATATATGTTTCGACAAGAAAATTCGCATTAAAGAAAAATGCACCGGACATTAAATTTTATGCGGTTTCCGCAGGCATGTCAGGGATTCTTTTACTCTTCATGTCTCTCGGAAAATGCACGATTTGCATAATATCGTCGATAATTACCGGAATTGTGACTGCATGTGAAATGCTTTATGTCGCATTCGGAAAAAAGGACGGGAAAGAATAATCGGTTTAATAAGGAATACGGAAAGGAAAAAGGCAAAAATCGATATGACTTCACTTTCTGCTTTTTCATTGTCGGATGTGACAATTACGGATGAATATTATGAGAATGCTCTGCATAAGGATGCGGATTATCTTTTGGCATTCGATACGGACAGGCTTCTTGCGGGCTTCAGGGAAACTGCGGGGCTTGATATGAAAGGAAAAACAAGATATTCCGGCTGGGAAACGTCTCTTATCGGCGGACATACGATAGGACACTATATGACCGCGTGTGTGAGAGCATATGAGACGCTTTGCAAATATCCCGAAATCCGTCGGAAGCTTCTTGATATACTTGTTTCGCTTACCCGTGGCATAAAAGAGTGTCAGGATAATGTCGGCACCGGATTTGTGTTTGGCGCAACGATAATTGACAAATCAAATATCGAAAAGCAATTTGACAATGTCGAAAAAAATCAGACAAATATTACGACTCAGGCCTGGGTTCCGTGGTATACGATGCACAAGATCATGGAAGGACTTGTGAGCACAGCGGGGATGGATGTGGACGCCTTAAATATTTCGGATGAGGCAGAAAAAGAAAGGCTTAAGGCTCTCACAGAAACCGCACACAGCGTTGCAAGTAACCTTGCGGACTGGGTATATGGGAGGGTCTCAAAGTGGTCATCCGCAACACGCAGCACCGTACTCGGAATAGAATACGGCGGAATGAACGATGTGCTTTATGATACATATCTTCTCACAAATAAGAGCACTCATCTTGAGGCGGCACATATTTTTGACCAGACAACATTATTTGAAAAGGTGGCGCGTGCCGACGCGGGCGACAACGTATTAAACAATCTTCATGCAAATACAACTATCCCAAAGTTCCTTGGCGCACTCAAGAGATATGTTGTGACAGGCGAAAAGGAATATTTAAATTATGCCAAAAAATTTTGGACGCTTGTGGTAAACGATCACTCTTATATCACCGGCGGAAACAGCGAATGGGAGCACTTCGGCAGGGATGACATACTTGATGCGGAGCGCACAAATTGCAACTGTGAGACGTGCAATTCCTACAATATGCTAAAGCTGACAAAGCTTCTCTTTATGATTACGGGCGATGTGAAATATGCCGATTGGTATGAGAACACGCTTATAAATTCGATTATGTCGTCTCAAAATCCGGAAAACGGCATGACAACCTATTTCCAGCCCATGGCAAGCGGATATTTTAAGGTTTACGGCGAAAGATTCAACAAATTCTGGTGCTGCACAGGCTCCGGAATGGAAAATTTTACAAAGCTTTCGGAGAGCTTTTATTTTCACAAAGAAACGGAAAATAAGAAATTTTTGGTTATAAATCAATATATTGCGTCGGATCTTGAGACGTCGGATTATGCTATTTCCGCAAAAGGAGATTTGACACGGTCCGACATCATGACCTATACGGTGAATAAGGATTATGACGGTACAGTTTTGTTCAGGCTTCCCGAGTGGTTAAAGAAAGATGCCGTAATCACGTTAAACGGGCAAAATGTAGAATATACGGCTGCAGTAATGGCGGACTCAGCCGGGAATACGGAAAAAAATGTAAATACGGAAAAAGCTGTAAATACGGGAAAAGCTGTAAATACGGATTCAACTTTAAATACGAAAAATGACAATATAACGGAAAATAAGCCCGTAAGTGCAGCCATAACCGGCTATGCGGTAATAAGCGAATCTTTAAAAAAAGGCGACGTGATCACGATCAAGCTTCCGATGGGAGTTACAGCTTACAATCTTCCCGACGGCACAAACACATATGCGTTCAAATACGGTCCGTTTGTGCTATCGGCGCTTCTCGGCACAGACGACATGGCAAAAACCACTACCGGCGTGGATGTAACGATTCCGGCGGCAAGGGTGTTCAGCACAAAATATATTTTGTCGGGTTCCGAAAAGATTACGGTTTATGCGGATTCTGTTTCCGATTATATGGAAAATATCAACACATATATGGTGAAAACGAATACATCGGACGGCTTTAGATTTACGCTTACAAATACCGATTCCGAGCTTACTTATGTGATTCATTACAGACAACATAAAGAGCGCTACGGAATATATTTCGGATTTACCGATGAGGCGTCGGCACTTTCTTCGCTCGCGGCGCTTTCCGACAAAAAGAATAAGAGAAATGACACTTATCTTCTTGATACAGTGCAGCCGGGCTATGGTCAGTATGAAAATGATGAGCTTCATATGATGACGGAAGAGGGCACGGGCTCAATAGGTGAAACATCAGAAAATACGACAAGAAGAGCCTTAAAGGGCGGAAGCTTTTCTTATACGATGATTGCGGAGATGACAGGCACGGATATTGTACTTACGCTTGACAGTGTGGACAACGGCAAAAATCTCACAATCAAGGCGGGCGAAGACATAATTTATACGGGAATTGCGGATTCGGGTGCGGCTATAGGCTATTATGACACCGTAATCGAAATTCCGGAAGACGTGTTAAAAAAGAACTGTTTTACAAAAAATGTTTCCGGTACGGACAAAAA
>CAVJHK010000055.1:0-11914 GCA_963649295.1 Lachnospiraceae bacterium
ATTTATGCTTCCGCTTTTAATTTTTTTCGTTCGGGACGAACCTCATAAAGAGGCTTTGCGTCACCCGTGACCGCATCTCTTGTGACAATGCACTTTAAAATCGATGTATTTGTAGGAATTTCATACATGGGATCAAGCAAAATCTTTTCGACAATGGATTTAAGACCTCTCGCACCCGTTTTAAGGTCAAGTGCTTTATTTGCGATTTCCTTTAAGGCATCTTCGTCAAAGTCAAGTTCAACTCCGTCAAGTTCAAAGAGAGCCTTATATTGCTTTGTGAGCGCATTCTTGGGATCACGCAAAATGCTTATGAGCGCCGCCTCGTCAAGCTTATCGAGTGCAACCGTAACGGGCACACGTCCGATAAATTCGGGGATAAGCCCAAATTTCATAAGGTCTTCCGGAATCACCTGCTTAAAGAATTCGCCGGAATTTGACTCATCCGTATCCAGAATCGTTGCGTTAAAGCCTATGGCTTTCTTTCCTATTCGCTGTTTTACAATATTTTCGAGTCCGTCAAAGGCTCCGCCGCATATAAAGAGGATATTCGTCGTATCTATTCTTATAAGCTCCTGATTGGGGTGCTTTCTGCCGCCCTGCGGAGGTACCGACGCAATCGTGCCCTCGATGATTTTGAGGAGTGCCTGCTGTACACCCTCACCCGAAACATCACGCGTTATCGAAACGTTTTCCGATTTTCTCGAAATCTTGTCGATTTCGTCTATATATACGATTCCGTGCTCGGCACGTGTCAAATCAAAATCCGCCGCCTGAATAAGTTTAAGGAGAATGTTTTCGACATCCTCGCCCACATATCCGGCTTCCGTAAGCGTTGTTGCATCCGCAATCGCAAAAGGAACATTTAAGAGTTTTGCGAGCGTCTGCGCAAGATATGTTTTGCCGGAGCCCGTAGGCCCAAGCATAAGCACGTTGCTCTTCTGAAGTTCAACATCGCTGTTTGTCTCATACAAAACTCTCTTATAATGATTGTAAACGGCAACGGACAATACCTTTTTTGCATCTTCCTGACCGATAACATAATCATCAAGGAATTTTTTTATTTCGACCGGACGGAGAAGATTGATTTCTTCTGCAGCATTTTTTTTGCCGTTTTTCTTCTTTTGGCTCTTTAATGCCTTGTCAATCGGTGCTTCGTCTTCACCTTCCTCCATCAAATCGTGACAAAGGTCGACACACATACTGCAAATGTAAGTTCCCGGATCAACACCCGAAAAAAGTCTCACATCGTCATCAATCGTTCTGCCGCAAAAAGCACAATGCACAACACCACCTGTAGCTTTAGCCATAGTTCCTCCGATTATCTGTGTGTAACAATCTTATCCACAAGCCCATACTCAAGAGCCTGCTCAGCGGTAAGCCAGTTGTCGCGTTCCGTGTCACGGCTTACTTCTTCAAAGGATTTGCCCGTATTTTCGGCCATAATCGTATTGAGTCTGCGTCTTATCGCAAGGATATGCTCGGCTGCGATATTGATTTCGGTAGCCTGACCCTGTGCGCCGCCCGACGGCTGGTGAATCATAACCTCGGCATTGGGAAGAATATAGCGTTTTCCGCGTGTTCCGCCGCAAAGGAGAAATGCTCCCATGCTTGCGGCCATGCCTATACATATGGTTGAAACATCACATTTGATAAATTTCATTGTGTCATAAATTGCCATTCCGGCCGTAATAACTCCGCCGGGGGAATTTATATAAAGAGATATGTCCTTTCCCGGATCTTCGGCTTCCAAAAACAAAAGCTGTGCCACAACAAGGCTTGCCGTTGTTTCGTTAACCTCTTCTCCGAGAAAAATAATTCTGTCCTTCAGCAAGCGTGAATAAATGTCATAAGAACGTTCGCCCTTGCTTGTCTGTTCAATAACATAAGGTACCAAACTCATTATATATCCTTTCTGTAATG
Source organism: Lachnospiraceae bacterium (assembly GCA_963649295.1). Lineage (GTDB taxonomy): Bacteria > Bacillota > Clostridia > Lachnospirales > Lachnospiraceae > RGIG3528. Next base: position 1,921 of record CAVJHK010000055.1, read on the forward strand.
AAAATTATCGGAAATTATTTCTTTGCTTCCGATAAAAGCTCGGTGTTGCACGGATTGCTTTGTCTTAAATCCCTGCAAAAGTACTCAAATCCGGCAACAATTCATAATCCTTCAAAGATCCTTAAATCCACTTATTTTTCAACGATATTTGCATAAACAATATCAAGTGCCTTGGAAGCGCATACGTCTTCGGCAATATTCTTCTTTTCGGTATCGGTAATGAGTTCGTTTAATTTGTCGACTTCCATACCGTAAGTTTCTGCCGTCTTCTTGATTTCGTCGTTGATTTCCTCATCGGAAGCGGTGATATTTTCGGCTTTTGCAATCGCATCAAGCACAAGTCTTGTCTTGATCTTCTTTTCTGCCTGAGGACGGATGTCCTTCATCATCTTTTCTTCGTCAAGACCCGTATATTTTAAGTACATATCCATGGAAAGTCCCTGACTCTCTAACCTATTTGCAAAGGAATCGTACATTTGCTCTGCCTGGGTGTCTACCATAACGTCCGGAATATCAAAGGTCGTATTTTCAACGATCTTATCGATAGCTGCGTCTTCCTTAGCTGCCTTTGCGGATTTTTCCTTGCTCTCCGTAAGCTTCTTTTTTACATCAGCCTTGTATTCGTCGATTGTATCAAATTCGGATACATCCTGTGCGAATTCATCGTCTGCCTCGGGAAGTTCCTTGATCTTGATTGCATTAACCTTTGTCTTAAATACGGCAGCCTTTCCCGAAAGTGACTTCTCGTGATATTCTGCGGGGAATGTGACATTTACGTCAAATTCGTCACCGATGTTATGGCCGATAATCTGATCCTCAAATCCGTCAATAAACGAATGAGATCCGATAACGAGCTCATGATTTTCGTCCTTGCCGCCCTCAAAAGGAATGCCGTTAACAGAGCCTTCATAATCGATGATTGCCGTATCTCCGCTTTCAACAGGTCTGCCGTCAACACTCACAAGACGCGAGTTCTGCTCGCGAACCCTAAGGATTTCCGCATCAACGTCGGCATCCGTAACTTCTGTGGGAACCTTGTCAACTTCGATTCCCTTATAATTTTCTACAGTAACTTCGGGCTTAACTGCAACTTCTGCCGAGAAAACAAAATCCTTTCCCGATTCAATTTCGACGATATCGATTCCGGGACGTGAAACTATATCAAGTCCCGATTCCTTTGCAGCTGCCGAATATGCTTCCGGAATAACCTCGTTTGCGGCATCCTCAAAGAAAACGCCCTTGCCGTACATCTTTTCTATAATGCTTCTGGGAGCCTTGCCCTTTCTGAAGCCCTGAATGCTTATCTTATTCTTATTCTTCTGATATGCCTTTTCTATTGCCTTTTCAAATTCAGCTGCCTCTACCGTAATGATGAGCTTTACCATATTTTTTTGCTCAAGCTGTTCAACCTTAACCATTTTACTTTTTACTCCTTTTCGTGATGGAACTTTTATTTTTTATGTAATTCAAGTCTGCAATCAAATTATTTTAGCAGACATGTCCGCATTTTGCAAGCACATCTATCAGTTCATCAACCTTTTTTTCACAAATTTCCGTATTTTCCGCTTCCGCCATAACCCTTATCACGGGCTCCGTACCTGATTCACGAAGAAGAATTCTGCCCTTTCCTTCCATTTCCGTTTCCGCCTTTTTGACGGCTTCCTTTATGTGTTCATCCGTAATTGCATCCTTCTTATTTTTAACGCGAACGTTTTTAAGCACCTGCGGATATGTTTTCATATCCTTTGAAAGCTCGGAAAGAGGCATTTTTGACTCAAGCATCACTTCCATAAGCTTTATCGAAGTAAGTATTCCGTCGCCCGTCTTTGCATATTTTGAAAAAATAATATGTCCTGAATTTTCACCGCCGAGCGAATGATTGTTTTTCATCATATTTTCAAAAACATATTTGTCGCCTACCGCAGTCTGCTCATATTTTATGCCTTTGGCTTCGAGCGCCTTGTAAAGTCCGAGATTTGACATGACGGTCGTGACTATTGTATTATTGTTAAGTTCACCGTGCTCAGCCATATATGTTCCGCAAATATAAAGGATTCTGTCACCGTCGACAATATTTCCCTTTTCGTCCACACATAAGCATCTGTCAGCATCGCCGTCATATGCAAATCCCACGTCAAGCGAATTTTTAACGACAAATTCACGGAATTTTTCGATATGCGTCGATCCGCAGTCAAGATTTATATTTAATCCGTTCGGTTCATTTCCCATTGTATAGGTTTTTGCAAGAAGTGCGTCAAAAACACCCTTTGCAACGGTTGTTGCTGAACCGTTGGCAAGGTCTAACCCCACTCTCTTTCCCTCATACGACCTTGTCGCAAGAGAAATAAGATGCCCCATATATCTGTTTCTTCCGATTGCATAATCAACCGTTTTCCCTATCGCATCGCGTGTCGCAAGAGGAATTGTATCATTTTCCGCATCAATGTATTTTTCGATTTCTTCTTCAATTTCCGCCGAAAGCTTGAAGCCTTCCGAATTTATAACCTTTATTCCGTTGTCATAATAAGGATTGTGACTTGCCGTAATCATTATTCCGCAGTCAAAATTTTCACTTCTTACAACATAAGAAACGCTCGGCGTTGTCGTAACGTGCAAAAGATACGCATCCGCACCGCTCGCCGTGAGCCCCGCCGTAAGGGCATATTCAAACATATAGCTTGAACGCCTGGTATCTTTTCCTATTACTATTTTTGCGCGGTGATCGCGCCCGTAATAATATCCCAAAAATCTCCCTACCTTAAACGCATGGCTTACGTTTAAGTCAACATTTGCTTCGCCTCTGAAGCCGTCCGTTCCAAAATATTTGCCCATACACATATACCTCAATTTTTTTCTTCCGTATCGCATAAAACGCAAAATACGTGAGTTTCTTTATCGTTTTCTGTTTGAATTAACCTGATTTCTGCCGTTTTCCTTTGATTTGTAAAGCTGCTTGTCGGCCTTTGTATAATATTCGCCGAAAGTAGATTTTTCCGTCGGAACGGCAACATAAAGTCCGACGCTTATCGTGACTACGGAACCGTCGCCCATAGCATGCGGAATTGCCATTTCTTCGACATTTTTGCGCACATCCTCGCAAATTGCATTCATTATTGCGGCATTTCCTCCGCACATAAATATCAAAAATTCCTCACCGCCGATTCTTGACACAACGCCCCTGTTTCCGACAGTATAACGTACACTTTTTGCAACACTCTTTAGGCAGACGTCTCCTCGCGGATGACCAAACGCGTCATTGTATTTTTTGAAATGATCTATATCAAGAATCGCAATACCGACAAAGCTGCCGTCACGCTTACATTCTTCAAATTGTTTTTTGGTTGCTTCGTTTAAGCCGTACCTGTTCACAAGACCGGTCAAAGGATCCTTTTCGGATATCTGCGTATTTTTTTCGTCACGTAGCTCAAGATGCACGTGCTCTCTCATATATTTCCACTTGTCTCTTGACACAAGAAAGCTTAAGCCGTGGAACAGAACAGCAAAATCATAATCAAGGTATGCGAGCTGATTTCCGCTTTTTTGCCCCGTTAATACCACAATCAAAAGCGACAATATTTCAAATATCATAATGCAGGCATACAATTTTATGTCCGCCACAACCACAAATGCAATCATAACAAGCATTATATAATATATTACGGAGCCGAGGGCGTACCGTACCGTCAATATCGAAAGCCTCGTTCCGGAATAAAGTGTAATCAGAACAAAAAGGTACGACACATATTTGTAATATCCCGGCAACTCCAGTCTTCCCGTCACAAATGCCAAGGCCGCACATACCGCATACAATACCGCAATGATTGCCAAATCCAGGTCAAAGCGTATCGTAAGAGCATTCAAAAATACAAAGTTGATAAAAATAAGATTTATCAAAAGATATATGCATACGGATATCGACGCAATAAAAACACGGTTTATGTTTCTCTTGTTGATACTGTTTTTGAATTTGATATTGACAAGATTCACTTCGTCTTTTTTTCCCATAACATTTCCTTCTCTCCATGCTCCCCGTTGGCATCCTGTATATGCGGCACAAAAGCGTAAAACAATTGCTTCGTTGTGCGAAGTCAAAAATCAACTTCCGATAAGCCGCATTATACCATAAACCGTAAACCCGCGACAAGGCACTTTAAGTAAAAGTGAGTGTTATGTCGTGCTTTCTTTGCCGCCGGTTCCTCTTCTTTGCCATCCGTCCTTCTTATTTTTTTCGCCGAACAAAAAAAGGCGGCCCGTTCATTTTCCGTAAGAGCCGCCTCTTTTTTTATATGTACACTTTTCCTGCAGGCATTATCTGTATGTGCACTTTTCTCCGTATGCTTTATTATATATGCACATTTTTCCCGTAAGAACTATTGATTTGACTTCATTGCCTCGATTGCCGAAATCTTTGTTGCACGGCGTGCGGGAATATATCCGGACACAACACCCACAAGCATTCCGAATACCGCTGCCGCAAAAGGAAGCCATATCGGGATAACCGAAAAGCTCGAGCCTTCAACGTCATAAACATAGCTTGTCTGCATGATTGCCGCAAAAATCGGTTCACCGTATTTGTTTATTGCATACGAAACACCGTAGCTTAAGGCAATTCCTATAATTCCGCCGATAAGGCCGATCAGAGCCGCCTCATAAAGAAACAGTCTCCTGATATCCGTAACTCTGCACCCGAGCACCTTCATGATACCGATTTCTCTTGTGCGTTCATAAATTGACATAACCATAGTATTTGCGATATTGATTGCCGAAACAAGCATTGCGAGAGCACCGATCGCACCGAGCACAACCTGAATCATGTTTGACGTTTCCTGCAAGGGCTCAAGATATTGCATGTCGCTGTAGGTGCCGTAGCCGAGTGCCTTTATTTCTTCCTGAACCGCCGTTACGTTTTCGATATTGTCAACGTTAACATAAATCGTTGTATAAGTTTCGACAGCGGCAAGAGCCTTTTTTCTGTCCGCAACGGTAAGCGTGCTCGTATATTCCTTCCAGATCTGCTTAAAATAATCAAGATCCATATAGCAATAGTAATTGTAATCCCAGTTGTCGGATTCCGCCATAACGGCATAATTATCCGTTTTGGGTGTTATATTGATTTTGTATTCCTTTTTTCGCGGATTGCGTGTGTAATTGTATTCAGGAAACGTGACAACAATGCTGTCTTGCGTGAGATCAACCTCTTTTGTTTCATATTTTCTGTTTGAATAATAATAAAAATCCTTGAGCGATTCACTTGAAAAAACAATTTTGTCGTTGTCGCCTTCAGTCGGATATGTCCCGAGCGTCAGCTCCGGAAAACCGAATTCCGTAAAGGCTTCACGTCCGATTGCCTTAATCTGCGCATATGTCGAAAATTTTCCGCATTTCAAATTTACGCTTTGCTCAATAATCGGGGCAATTGCTTTTATGTGCTCGATATTTTTAAGCTGTTCCACAAGATTGTCGTCAAGAGTCTGTTTTGTGGAGCCCGTCCAGTTGCCGTCCGAGTCATAGTTGCTTGAATACTGCTGGATCTGGATGATTGTCATGGCACCGTTTTCCATATAGGTTTCTTCAAAGGTTTTGTTTATTCCTATACCTATCGAAACCATCGATACGATTGACACGGTGCCTATCACAACACCTATGACCGTGAGGGCGGTTCGGGCTTTTCTGCGGGACAGATTCCTGATTCCCATCTTGCACAAATCCCATAAATTCATATTCTGTCCTCACTAATCATCAAATTCGTCCGTGCTCTTTTTGTTTTTCTTTTTCTTTTTGACAACAATTATCGCAACAACACCCGCAATGATTACGACTATAGCCGCAACCGCAATCTTGATTGAGGTGGGATTTATAACAGAATCCGCATCAACTGCCGTGCCGTCGTCATTTATTCCCATATTGTCATCGATGCCGTAATCAGGCGCAACAAAGCTGTCGTCAAGAAAATCGCCACTGTCCATATAGCTTGCGCTTTGCGAATCAGCAACATAAACCGTCGTCTCTGTTTCTCTTGTCACTTCGTCACCGTTTGAATCTTCCATATGAACAACAAGCTTGCACTTAACATTTCCGCTTGCAAGCGGGCGAACCGTACATTCGATATATTCCGGATTACCGGCGCTTATATTTCCCACATAATACGAATTTCCCGTAGCAAGCTCAAAGTCGCCTTCAATCGTCACATAGACGTTATTCAGCATCGACTTGCCCATATTGTAAAATTCAAAGGAAAGCGATGTATTTTGTCCGACAACGGGCGTATCCCAGTCGCCGACAGAAATATTTTCGCATTGTGCACGGAGAAGCTCAGATACCTGCAGCAAAATCTCATCCGTTGCCGTAACGCTGTTGCCGTTTTCCGTATTCTTTGTTTCGGCATCATATTCATATTCCATGGAAACCGATATCGGATATGCGTTTGTCGTGAGCGCCGAGCCTGCCTTCAAATTGATTGTGAGCTCGTGTTCTTGGCCGGGCTTGATTTCATCGATAAAGAACGTATTTCCGCCTGCCGTAACCGAGAAGTTTGAGCTTGTAACGGTTACCTTGATATTCTTTGCCGTTGTTTCCGAATTTGTATTCTTAATCTTAAATGTAAAATTAAATTTGCTTGCCGCAACGATTTCCGTCAGATCGGTCGAAAAATCCGTAACCATGAGCTTTGGCTTTGAAACCGACGCACCGTCGCCCACAGACCCTTGCACACAATTCAGAACATATACGGTTGCGCTTCCTTTAACGCTTGTTCCGTGTTTGTCTTCGCCGTCAAATGTCATGGAAAGCAGATTGGTTCCCGAAGAAATATTTTTTCCTGCCTTATAAGTCACCGTGACATTTTTTGAATCCCACGCTTCAACATCTCCGAGCATCAGATAGGGATCCGAGCTTATTGGTTCAAAGCCCGCCGCCGAAACATTGTCAAGAAGCAGCTTTATGTTTTTGAGATCGGTATCGCCATAATTTTGAAGTTCGAAGGTAAGCGTAACATTTTCACCCGCCTTTGGATTTTCGGGTGATTGAACAACATTTTTTACAACATAATTCGAATCCTTGGAAAATTCTTCCTTGCCTTCAATATCAACAATTACATAATAACTTGAATCCGAATATGCGCTTCCCGAATAATCCCTGCACGTAACGGTAATCGGAAGCATAAACTTTTGTGATTTTGCTTCCGGGTCCACCTTAAAAGTAAATCGGGCATGAATGCTTTCTCCCGCTTCCGCCGTATCGACCTTTTGTTTCATAGCCGTAGTCGCCGAAATAAGCGAATCGTTGCCCGCAAGTGCAACATAAACATCATATGCGGCAAGTTCACCCGTATTTACCATATCGACCGGTATCGTAAAATATTCGCCGGCCTTTCCCGTCACCTGAGGTTCACTTGTGAGTGCAAAAAGCGGTGTGCTGCATGCCGTAACCACATCTATCGTAACCTGAAATCCGCCTGTATTTGCATATATGGGCGTTGTATAATCGGGTTCATATCCGGACACCTTTGAATTGTAAGCCGTGATTGTATATGTATATTGACCTACCTTTGCAAGACTGCTGATATTGAGTTCATAAGTAACCTCAACCATCTTATTGTATCTCAGTCTTACGGTACTGTAATTGTATGTGTCAACCTGCGTTACCGTAACCGAATCCACAGACACGGTATCACCCGTCGATTTTACTATAAATACGGGGTTATCATAGTTTATCGTCCCTTCCTTAAGCAAAAATCTCTGAACGATTGTATATGACTTTCCGGCTTCGACGGTAAATCTGTCATTTCCCGATGTGAGCACCAGTTGGGAGTCCTCCTGAATTATCCTGTCTGTATCATATTTTGCATAATCCTCTGCGGATGCGGCAATTGCCGCATAAGCACTTGCCGGATTTGTCGAAATCAGCGATGTCGAAACGGCAAGCACCGTCGCCAAAGCGACGCCTGTTATTTTCTTAAAAAAGTTTTTCATGATTCTGTCTCCTGATTGTTAATCTTTGTTTCAACTATTCTTCCGTCGGAAATCCTTATCACCCTGTCGGCATATCCGGTAAGGGACGGATCGTGAGTTACCATAACAATTGTCTGATGATTTTCTTTTGCCATCTGTTGGATAAGCGCCATTACTTCAACCGTTGTTTTTGTGTCAAGGTTACCCGTCGGTTCATCGGCAAAAATTATTTTTGGTTTTGCAACGAACGCTCGCGCTATTCCCACACGCTGCTGCTGTCCGCCGCTCATTTCGGACGGTTTGTGCCGCATTCGCTTTTCAAGTCCTACCTTTATGAGCATCTCTTTTGCAAGGCGCTGTCTCATTTTCCTTTTGGTACGCTTAAATACCAAAGGGAGCTCAACGTTTTCCAGGGCTGTCATCGTTCCTATCAGATTGTATGACTGGAATACGAATCCGAGACTCGACTGTCTGAAATAGGCAAGCTTGCTTTCGCTCATCTTTGTGATATTTTTGCCTCTCAAAAGTATTTCACCGGATGTTGCCTTTTCTATCCCCGCAAGAAGATTCAAAATAGTCGACTTACCCGAGCCCGACGTACCGATGAGGCAACAGAATTCTCCTTCCGGAACGTCAAATGACACATTGTCAACGGCAACAATTTTTTCATCGCCCATCTTATAAATCTTCGTGAGATTCTTAACCTCAATCATCTTTTTTTGAGGCTTTTTGTCTTCTCCCAAGTGTTTTTCACATCCTTTCGTTGTTTTGCATCTGTATATCTGTCATATATAACGAAACAAAAATAATTTCGTTTCGGTCAAATTAAATTTTTTTATTTTTATCACAAAAAAAGTCGCCTGCATATGTATATATACCTTTAACAAATGCAAACGACTGTAAAATCAACTATAACAAATCCTTTCCCGTAAAAAGCTGTGAGTAAGGTTTTTCTATGCGTCTTGCATCATAAAGCTTTTTCTGTTTTGTAATAACCGAATAAAGCTTTTCAACCTCGATAGGCTTTGCAAGATGGTCATTCATTCCCGCATCCTTTGATGCTTTTATATCTTCCGCATATGTATTTGCGGAAAGAGCGACAATCGGAACTATTTTCGCGTCCGCACGCGAAAGATTTCTTATTCTCTTTGACGCCTCGATTCCGTCAAGTTCAGGCATCATAATGTCCATGAGAATCAAGTCGTATGTAAAAGGAATGGACTTATCAAATCTTTTGACAGCCTCAAGTCCGTTTGCGGCAGTATCGACAATTATTCCCTTGTCCTCAAGCATGAATTTTGCTATTTCAAGATTAAGCTCATTGTCTTCGACAAGCAGCATATGAGAGCCCTTTATATCACCCGTCATATTGTCAACGCGTTCTTCTTCGGTAATATCATAATCGGCATCTATCTCAAACGGCAGCGAAAACGTAATCGTGGTTCCCTCTCCGAGTTCGCTTTCGGCGCTGATTTTGCCTCCCATCGCCGAAACAAGCTTTTTGACAATCGAAAGCCCGAGTCCCGTTCCTCTGTACTCGCTTCCGACGCCCGAATTTTCCTCCGTAAAAGGTTCAAAGGCCTTGGTCTCAAACTCTTTGCTCATGCCGATGCCCGAATCCTCGATTGAAAACGTATACACGATATGTTTTTTGTCGATTATATGTTCCGACGCATCTATCGAAACACTCCCGTTATCCTTGTTGAATTTAATTGCGTTGCTGATTATGTTGTAAAATATTCTCTTTGTATAAAGTTCACAGCCGATTATCTTTGAAACCGTAATCTCGGATTTGTCAAGATATACCCTTATGTCACGTTCGGAGCCTTCATCCCTTGCAAAAGCATATGCATCGTCAAGCACCTCCGTGATATCAAACGAATCAGTCGTAATCTCAAGCGAATTCCCCTCAAGCTTTGACATATCAAGTATTTCATCGATAAGTGTAAGCAGATGATTTGTGCTTATCTCTATTTTTTTGATGCAGTTGCTGACTCTCACCTTGTCATCCGGATTTTTTTTGATTATTTCGACCATTCCCCTTA
>CAVJHK010000056.1:0-11462 GCA_963649295.1 Lachnospiraceae bacterium
ACACAGTCCTGTTTTCCGCAAGAAATCCGAAATAATAAGACGGTGACACCGCCGATCCGTTTACAAAAAAATTTGTCTGCGCAAATGACAAAGCAACGGCTATTATTGCCGCAATAAGATAATCAAGTCTGCATACCGAAAACGCTGCCATAAAGAAAAGCATCGCAAGTGCCGCAATTTCGCATGATCCGTGCCAAAATGCGAGCATTCCGAGAAAAAGACCCGAGCCTATCGCAATTCTCGGATTTTTAAGCGCAAACGAATCGCGTGAAAAAAAACATACCTTAACAAAATCATACCATCTTGTTTTTCTTATCGTATATTCGGTTCCGTCTTTTACAAGCATTCCTTCGCTCTTTAACGCAACCATATTGTCTCCCATTTCACGCAGATACGGAAGAAAAATGATAATTGACAGCAAAATTGCGGTCATGCCGAATGCCAGGTGCCGCTGGTTGCAAAAAACTCTTGTACACCAAAAGCCCCAGCCTTCATGATAATCGGAATATGTAAAATATGACGTGTTTTCAATTAAAGCTTTTATGGGATGCCCCGTTCTGTCGTTTGCAAGGAAATCGAATGCCGAAAACGAGCTTCTGAAAGTAAACAAAAGTCCGCCGATGCATGCCGTAAGCCTTGAGTAAAAAAGGCGAACGGTGAGCGTAAACAAAAGCATATAAACCGAGAAAAGATTAAAAATGCTTGGAATATTAAATGCATGATCGATTCTTAAGCCCAGAAATTCGAGATTTCCGACCAAAAATTCATGCATAAAATGATATCTGATATCTGCTCCGCCGTAATAAGTATATCCTGTCGGAAAATTGTTGCTGTAAGAAAACGATCTTATCATTCCGAGATGTGCACCAAAGTCTCCCCATACGGAAAGTCCCACATTCATTGTGTCACCGGTAACATTAAAGCTTCTGTACATGATAATTATGCAAAAAGAAAGCACAATTAACGAATAAACCGCATATAACAGATCACCGTTCCAAAAAAATTCGCGAAGCAGGTTAAAATCAAGCTTCCGTATTTTTCTGTGATAAATATTCATTCCGTAAAAGAAAGCAAAACACGCAAGCAGCATTCCGAGAACTATGACATTTCCGAAAATGAGCGGCTTAGGTTCGTTTTTGCAAATATAAGAAACTATATATACAAGCCACGTTACAATAAGCGTTCCCGTCAGATACCAGGCAGGCAAAAGCACATAATACGACGGTAACGAAACGGTAGCGCCGTTACTTTTTTTGATATATGCATTTTCGATCAGACGCGGAAAGAAAATCTTGCAAAACATATATCCCGTAACTATGCATATAAATATATAAAAAATACCAAGCATAAAAACCTCAATTATTTCTTTTTGAAATTATATAACGCGGACGTCCTTTGATTTCGTGATAAATTCTGTCAAGATAAAGCCCTATGATTCCAAGACAGATCATAAGCGCACTTCCGATAAACAATATAAGCAAAATTACGGTCGTAAATCCCTGCAGAGAAGCCCCCATAAAATAACGCACAAGTGTTTGCACCGAAAATATTATCGATATAAAAAGTAGCAGAAATCCGAGAAAGCATATAAGCTTTAAAGGTGCCGACGCATATGAAGTGATTGCGGTAAGAGCAAGCTCCGAAAGCGACCTAAAGCTCCATTTTGAAGTGCCTGCCACTCTGTCTTTTACCTTAAATTCTATCACGCGTCTTTCAAATCCGACCCATGCGGACATTCCACGATAAAAAGTGATTTTTTCGGGCATTTCTTTTATCGCTTCTACAACGCTTCTGTCAAGCAGCTTAAAATCCGATGCGTTTTTTAAATTTATCGAAGTAAGCTTATATAAAATTTTGTAAAAAAGATTTGCCGTAAAACGATAAAATTTGTTTTCGTGACCTCTGTCGGACTTGATGCCCTCAATTATGTCAACGCATTCTTCAAGCCATATTTTCACAAATTCCGGAATAAGCTCAGGCGGATGCTGCAAATCCGAATCGAGAGTGACAACCGCAGCTCCGTTTGCCGTGTCAAGTCCCGCCATAAGCGCCGCCTCCTTGCCAAAATTGCGGCTGAAGGAGACGGAACGGATTCTTTTATTTTCCGCCGAAAGCTCTGTAAGTACCTTCCATGTGTCATCCTTTGAGCCGTCATTAATCAGCACAAATTCATAATTAATTCCCGCATTTTCGAGAATCGTCTGCACCGTCTTTACGGAATTTTTAATATGCATGCCTTCATTATAAACAGGCATAATTATTGAAATCAATGAGTTTCTGTCTCTCACCACGAAATGTCCTCTTGTTTTAATTCAGTAAGCTGTTCCATCGAACAGACTTCGCTTTTTACAACCCTGTTTGCCTGATTCACCATCATGCTCTCAAATAAATTTCTGATGCCTCTTGCGTTTCCGAAATCGTATTTTTTGTTTTCCGGCATGTTTTTTAGATAATCAAGCAATTTTTCTTTAATTCCGTCTTCCAAAACGAATCCGTTTTTCTTTGCCGTCTTTTCCATGATTTCGGTAAGTTCTTCGTCACTGTAATCAGGAAATTCTATAAACCTGTTGAATCTTGAAACAAGTCCCGAATTGCTCTTTAGGAAATTTTTCATTTCCTTTGTATATCCGCAAGCTATCACTACAAGGTCGTTTCTGTTGTCTTCCATAAGTTTGACAAGAGTATCTAACGCCTCTTTTCCAAAATCGTTTGCCGATTCACTCACAAGAGCATATGCTTCATCGATAAACAAAACGCCGCCGAGGCTTTTTTCGACAACTTCCTTCACCTTAAGTGCCGTTTGCCCCACATATCCCGCAACAAGTCCCGAGCGATCCGTTTCCGTAAGTGTCCCTTTTGACAAAATGCCGAGCTCTTTATAAACACGTGCAACAATTCTTGCGACGGTTGTTTTTCCCGTACCCGGATTCCCGGTAAAAACCATATGATAAGAAATTTCGGGCTGCGGAAGCTTGAATTCGTCACGCATTTTTCTGACCTTGATAAGATTGATAAGTGACTCTATTTCTTTTTTAACCTCTTCCATTCCGACAAGAGAATTAAGTTCCGATAAAACTTCGTCAAGCTTTGAATCATGAACTGCCTTTAAAAGCACTTGTTCTTTTTGATTTTCATTTTCCGCTTTATCTCTTTTTTCGGATGAATTTAAATCTTTCAGGTCACTGTTTCCGGTTTCGTATGTATTTTTTCCTATTTCTTCCGCCGGGTCTATCGTATCTTTTAAAATGCCGTTTTCGTCACGCTCCGCATATTTTGAAACCGTTACGCTCGCAACGGGTTTTAATTGATCGGGTGAATAAAATAAGTGTTTAATCTTATATGCCTCAAAATCGCAATCGGCCTCTTCTATCTCTTTTGCGCTGTTTAAAAGTTCTCCTCTGCATAATTTTTTAAAAATATATTTGCTGTCGACAGACTGCTTTGGATTTTTGTTATTTGTAAGAAATGTTCCTACTTTGTCAAAATAAATTCCGAGATATTTTGTTGCTGTAGCCACGTGTGCTTCGTCTTTGGCATGATAAATAAGGCTAAGCATCAGATTTACGATTGCATCAAAAAACAATGCTGCCGTACCTGAATTTTTTTCGATATCGCGAAGAGACAAAAGCTGAAAAAGTATCGGCGGAGTACGCTGAAAACGAGCGGCATTACTGAGTAATTTTTTTTGGTCCTTTTCGTCTGTTATGATTTTTTTGATATTGTCGGAAAGTGCTGCTATATAATGCTTTTCCGTATCGTTTAAAATATTGCAAAAATCCGAAAAGCATACAAGAAGCGATTCAACATATATATCAAGAATTTGCTCAGCAGACATATCAAGTACTCTTTCGGCCGTTTCCCAGTATCCTTCCATGCAAAGCAAATCACAGAATTTCTTTAAAATCCTGTAATTGTCATGTGCAATCTTATAAAGTTGTTCTTCGGAATATCCGGTCTTTGACATAATATTTTTATCTGCGTAAAGTAAATTAAATTTTGGCTCTCAGCATATGAAACATCTCGTTTCACATATCTTTATATCGTACCATAATTATCAAAAAAAGGAAATATATCTTTCGCGCCGCTTTCATACATTTTTTGCAAAATATTTTCGATTTCTTTATCACTTATGTTATCGGCGGCATCCGACGCTTTTTTTAGAATATCTGCATCGTTATATATATCGGCAATTTTAAAATACATTTCACCGCTTTGGCGTGCTCCGAAGATATCTCCGGGGCCACGGAGCCGCAAATCCTCCTCAGCGATAAAAAATCCGTCGTTTGATTTAACAAGCGTATTTAAGCGTTCTTTTCCCTCTTCCGTTATGTTATCGTACATAAAAACACAATAGGACTGTTTGTCGCCTCTCCCCACTCTTCCCCGCAATTGGTGAAGCTCCGCAAGGCCGAATCTGTTTGCATTTTCTATAAGCATAGTTGTTGCATTCGGAACATTAACGCCCACTTCTACGACAGTAGTGGAGACTAAGACATCTATATTACCGCTTGCGAATTCGTTCATTATCTCGTTTTTTTCCTGCGGCTTCATTTTTCCGTGAAGCATTTCGATGCTTATTTCGTTTTTGTATCTTTCACGTAATTTTTTTGAATAATCCGTTACATTTTGAAGCGACATATCTTCGTCCGAATCAACCATCGGACAGATAACATAAGCCTGACCGCCTTTTTTTACTTCATCATAAATAAATTTATATGCAGCTTCTCTGTACGACGTCCCCACAACGCAGTTTTTTATCGGCAGACGTGTACTCGGAACTGTACCTATTTTTGAAATATCCATGTCTCCGTATAGCATCATCGCAAGCGTTCTCGGAATCGGCGTTGCACTCATAACAAGAACATGCGGATTTTCGCCTTTTTTTAAAAAATTTTCGCGCTGTTTTACGCCGAACCTGTGCTGTTCGTCGGTAATGCATAATGAGAGCGAATTAAATTCCAGATTTTCCTGAAAAAGCGTATGTGTTCCGATAACTATATCCGTATTTTTTTCTTTTATGTCTTTATATGCTTTTCTTTTTTCCGCCGCAGTCATCGATCCGGTGAGCAACGTGCATCTGATTCCGAATGCAGCAAAATCTTTTAAAAAAAGCTTATAATGCTGCGTTGCAAGCACTTCAGTCGGTGCCATAATTGCTCCCTGGTATCCGTTTGATGCGGCAATAAGTAATGCCGTTTCCGCAATAATTGTCTTTCCGCTCCCCACATCTCCCATTATGAGACGCGCCATGACATGTCCCGACATAAAGTCTCTTTTAATATCGTTTATGACTGTTTGCTGGTCACATGTAAGCTCAAAAGAAAGATTTTTTATTAATTGGTCAGCCGCATCAAAATTTTTGAATTCAAAAACCGATTTGACGAAATTTTTGCTTGCACCCATGTTCTTTAAGAATAATTTAAACAAAAAGAATTCTTCGAATACAAGACTTTTTCTTGCCTCTATAAGCGTGTCCTTACTTTTCGGAAAATGCATTTCGTTTATTGCCGCGCTTTTTTTTATGAGTCCAAACTCTTTTCTTACCGACGCGGGAATAAATTCAGGAAAATCTCCCGAAATCTCAAGCGCACTTTTTACGGCTTTTGTTACTGTTTTGTTTGAAAGTCCGTGTGTAAGCGGATAAACCGGCTGCAAGGCGTTTTGAAGGCGGTAATAATCCTCTCTTTTATATACCTTTGCCTGTTCAAGCTGTAATTTTTTGCCTTTACTTTTGACCGTTCCCCGGAAAATAAAATGATATCCCGATTTTAATTCATATTTAACATAAGGCTCATTGAACCAAATAAGCTCGATTTCGTCATTTCCGTCCGATACAACGCATGTCAAAACTTTTACCCTTGAACTGTATTTTGGTTCCGTAACACGGCTTACAAGTCCCAAAATCACACCGGTTTCGTTTTCCTTTAAATCCTTTATCGGCACAGGATCAAGATACTGTTCATATCTTCTCGGATAAAAGGTAAGTAATTCTCCGACGCTATCGATTCCGAGCTTATTGAACAATTTTTCGGTTTTTTCGCCTATTCCCTTTATATTTGAAATTTTGTCGGTAAGTTCCATATATTGACCCGTTTTTCTTTGTTCGTACCAAATGTTGTATTTGATTATAGCAATTAAAAGTGTCGTATTCAAGGAATTTTAAATATTAAAATACTTAAGCGGAGCGTTTTTTTATTATATGGGAAATCCGGATTTTTTTTGTATAAAAAAAGCGCATGCAATTCGGCATACGCTTTTTTTATTTAATTATTCAACCGAAACAATATAATAATATACAGGCTGATTTCCGGCATGTACATCAACTTCCACATTGCGGAAAGCGGATGAAATTCTGTCAGAAAGTGCAAGAGCGTCGCTTTCGTCCGTATCGGCGCCATAATATACCGAAACAAGCTCAGAATTGTCATCTATCATTTGAGATACAAGCTCAAATGCGACTTCGCAGATATCGGTTCCGACAGCCAGAATTTTCTTGTCGTCAAGTCCCATTATGTCATTTTGCTTAATATCAAAGCCATCAATCGATGTATCTCTTACGGCATACGTAATTTGACCCGTCTTTACCGATGAAAGCGAAGCCGTCATAACGTTTTCGTTATCTTCGGCGGAATTGTCATACATGTAATTTATCATTGCCGTAATCCCCTGCGGAACCGTCTTTGAAGGAATTACGATTATATTCTTGTCATCCGTAAGCATTTTTGCCTGCTCTGCGGCAAGAATAATATTTGAGTTGTTCGGAAAAATATAGATATTGTCCGCATTGATTTCTTCGATGGCATTCATAAAATCATCCGTCGAAGGGTTCATCGTCTGTCCGCCTTCGATTATTTTGTCTATACCGAGACCTACAAAAATTTCACTTAAACCGCTTCCCGAAGAAACCGCAATAAAGCCGTCCTTTTTACGGGGTTCACTGCTTATTTTTACAGGCTCCTCTTTCTTTTCTTCTTTTTCTTTTTCCTGTTTTAAGATCTCGTTAACGCCCGAAATAACACGCTCGTTATGCTCTTCTCTCATATTGTCGATTTTCATACGAGTAAGCTGACCGTATGTTATCGCCCTTGAAAATGCGGCACCGGGATCGTTTGTATGAACATGCACCTTGCAAATACCATCATCTGCAACAAGAACTATCGAATCGCCGATCGATTCCAGGAATTCCTTAAAATTTCTCTCTTCGCTTTCGGGGAAATCCTTTTCGAGAAGGATAATAAATTCCGTGCAATAGCCGAATTTGATATCGGCGGTTGATATATCGTTTGATGCGGCGCCCTTTGCTTTGTGGGCACCCGCACCCGTATTCACCGTAACCGAATCAAAATCAATCGTATTTCCGTTTAAAGCGGCAAAGGCCCCCTTCATGACTTCAAGAAGTCCCTGACCGCCTGAGTCAACCACGCCCGCTTCCTTAAGAACCGGAAGGAGTTCGGGTGTATAATCAAGGGTTTCCTGCATTTTTTCAAGTATAGCCGTAAAATATTGCTCCATATTTTCGGCATTTTCGCAAAGCTCACGTGCCTTTTCGGCTCCGCTTCTCGCAACCGTCAAAATTGTGCCTTCCTTTGGCTTCATAACGGCCTTGTATGCCGTTTCAACCGCTCTCTCAAACGACTCGGCAATGACTTCTATTGTAAGCTCGTTGTAATTCGTAATTGTTTTTGTAAATCCGCGAAGAAGCTGCGAAAGAATAACGCCTGAGTTTCCTCTTGCACCGCGAAGCGATCCGGACGAAATTGCCTTTGAAAGCTCCTGCATCGTGGGATTTTGAAGCAAAGCCACTTCCTTTGCCGCAGACATTATCGTAAGTGTCATATTTGTGCCCGTATCTCCGTCCGGAACCGGGAACACGTTTAATTCGTTGATATATTCCTTTTTTGCTTCCAATGTTTTTGCCGCAGTAAGAAATGCGGTCTTGAGCATCGAAGCGTCAATTGTATTTGAAGTCACAAGAATTTCCTCCTTAATGCCTGTGCCTAGTCAATGGCACGGACACCTTCCACCAAAACGTTTATTTTTTCAACCTTAAGCCCCGAAAATTCTTCGACCTTATATTTTACGTTGCCAATAAGATTATTTGCCACAGACGCAATATTCACACCATATGAAACTATGATATGCAAATCGATGATTATTTTATTGTCAGAAGTTACGGTAATGTTGACACCGTGTTTCAAGCTTTCTTTTTTTAAGAGTCTGGCAAGTCCGTCTTTGACACTGTATGTTGCCATTCCGACAATTCCGAAGCAGGAAGCCGCGGAAGAACCGGCATATTTTGCGATTACATCACTGTCTACAAGAACATCACCGAGATTCGTATTCAATGAACCTGTGTTTGAACTCATACTTTACCTCCGTAGATTAAATATAGATGCACTCTTTAATATACTACAAAATACGTAAAAATAAAACCCTTTTTACGGAAACTCGTAAAATCTTTTGTTTTTCATGAAAAAAGTAAAAGAAAAAGGACGTCAAACCGACGTCCTTTATAAGCGTACAGAATTAAGCGCGCTCTACTTTGCCCGATCTTAAGCAGGAAGTGCATACATACATCTTCTTATTGCCCTTGTCTGTTTTCACGCGAACCGACTTCACGTTAGACTTCCACATCTTATTCTCTCTGGCAGATACATGGCTTCTGGAGAAGCTGAGCTGCTTTCCGAAAAGACCACCTTTGTTGCAAATTGCACATTTAGCCATGATATTTACCTCCTATGGTCACAAGTTTAAAATTACTTTCTGAGTCCAAGCTTCTCGATCAATGCACGATAGCCTTCAAGATCCGTCTTCTTGAGATATTCAAGCAAGCCGCGTCTCTGTCCTACCATCTTCAAAAGACCTCTTCTTGAATGATGATCCTTTAAATTGTTCTGAAGATGAGCAGTAAGCTCGTTGATTCTCTCAGTAAGAAGTGCGATCTGAACCTCGGGTGAACCTGTGTCATTGGGGGTTCTGCCGTATGCGGCAATGATTTCTGCCTTCTTTTCCTTTGTAATCATGATTTTTCCTCCTATCAAACTGTATTTGCCAAAGGCGAAAGAAGCGGTCGGAGTTTAGTCCGTCTTCTGAGCCTTGGTCACATAAAGTCTGCCTTACACAGACTTTGGAAGTATACCACATAATTTTTTGATTGTAAATATATTTTTTTGATGCGATACAATTATTTCTTAGAATTTATGCATAAAAAGCCCCGACCTTAATTTGGGTTCAAACCAGGTTGATTTGGGAGGCATAAGAAGCCCGGAATCGGCGACAAGAAACAGCTCGCCGATTGATGTCGGATACATGGAAAAAGCAATCTTCATATCTTTTTTACAACGTTTCTCAAGCTCTGTAAGACCTCTTATTCCTCCGACAAAATCAATACGCTTGTCGGTTTTGGGATCTTTTATCCCAAGAATCTCATCAAGGACGTTTTCCTGTAAAACGGAAACATCAAGGCTTTTAACCGGATCCGTCATATCACAAATGTTTTCTTTGGCATTTAATACATACCAGTTATCCGAAAGATACATTCCGAATTCAAGTTTTTTTGCAGGGCTAACCGGAATATCGCTTTTTGAAATATCAAACTTTTTGCTTAATCTATCAAGGAATTCCTTTTCCGATAAATCGTTTAGGTCATGCACGACTCTGTTATACGGCATTATCATAAGTTCGGAATCCGGAAACAAAACAGACAAAAAGAAATTGTATTCGGCATTTTTGTTTTCGATTCCTTTTTGCTTATCCTCTTCCCTTTTTTTGAGACCCACGTTTACGGCAGAAGCCGCCCTGTGATGTCCGTCAGCGATATAAACATTCGGAATTAAATTAAATCTCTCTCGGATTTTTGATATATATTCATCATTATCGATAACCCAGACTCTGTGCGTGATATTGTCATCCGACGTAAATGAGACTTTTGGCGAATTTACCTTTACTTTTTCCGTAACCGCACGGATTTCTTCATCTTCTCTGTAAGCAAGGAAAATCGGACCCGTCTGAGCAGACAAAGTATAAACATGATTTATTCTGTCAATTTCTTTTTCCTTTCTTGTATTCTCGTGCTTTTTAATTACACCGTTTAAGTAATCGTCAATAGCCGCACATGCCACAATTCCGGTCTGGGTGCGCGAATCCATCGTAAGCTCATAAATATAATAACATGCCTTTTTGTCGGTCAAATAAATTCCGTCTTCGATATTTTTGTTAAACATTTCTGCGGCACGTGCATAGACTTCCGGAGCATACATATCATAATTTTTAGGAAATTGGGTCTCAGGTCTATCGATATTTAAAAAAGAAAGTGGGTTTTTTAAAGCTGCTGTACGCGCTTCCTCTCTCAAATAAACATCATAAGGAAGTGCCGCAACACGGGATGCCAAAGAATCCAAAGGTCTTATTGCATTAAAAGGTCTTATGTTTGCCATATTTTTTCCTTTCGTTGTAACATACTTTTTTCATTTTATGAACACATTTAATACACATTTTTCTTTTATCATATGTGCGTCGGGTTGACAAAGCCCGGCAGGAAAGAAAGCCAACCCCCTAAAGGCTTTTCTTCCTCACTTATTTATTTTTTATATTTTTTCATAACTCCCCATAAGTATAAGGCAGCCAGACAATGACTGCCTTATACTTTTTTTATGACAAACAAATCACTCGTTTTCCATTATCTGCATAACCACTTTTTTTAGATATACCAAAAATTTTTTTCTTGTAAAAACCAAAAAGAGTGTTTCAATAACAAATAATGTAACACATTGCGCAAGTCGTGTGAGAAGTGTCTCCAAAGTATACGGTATACCTCCGAAAACAAAAAGAGAAATTGTTGTAATAACAAAGCCTCCGACAAATTGATCAAGCATGCATGCAAAAATTATTCTTTTGCACGATTGTTTGTTATACAGCAAAAGTCCGAAGCATATGCCTTTGAACATCGATGCAAACGTAATTCCGATATTTATCGGATAACCCTTGTAAAAGCACCCGAAAATATCTGAAAGAATCCCTATTATTCCGGCATAAACAGGTCCGAGGCAGGCTCCCGAAACCGCACGCGGAACAAATGTAAAGCTTATCCTTGTAAATGCGGTATCTACCGAAAGCATTCTTTCAAATATAAATTCGAGTGCAACCATAAGCCCGCATATGACAATAATCTTTATATTAATTTTTGGCATAAATTTACCGGTATTCATTTATATTTCCTTTTCTAAAGATTATATTCCGGTCTTTTGTATATTTTGAAAGAAGGATAAAACCTGAAAATAACTTTTGCCGTAATATCTGATTTTTGTACATATTGATTTTCCCAAAGTCTTGCATCTTTGGAGTAATTTCTGTTGTCTCCGAGCAAAAAAAAGCAATCATCCGGAACCGTATACGGTCCATATGTGCCTGTCATCGTTTCATAAAGATAATCTTCATTCAGCATAATACCATCGATATAAACC
>CAVJHK010000057.1:0-6846 GCA_963649295.1 Lachnospiraceae bacterium
CGGATAAAAAAGATAATTTTCTGCTAATTCATGCTTGACTTTTCATAGCTGGTCTCCTTTCTCGGTTCAAACGAGCCGCATTGCTTACAGGCTTCGTAAAAAATTTTCCACAATCGTGCTTTCAAACTCGTGTGCCCTCGGATTCGGATGCTTGTTTTTGTCGGATACGGCAAAGGCATTCATACGCAAATCAAATGCCTTTTTGCAAAGTCCCGGACGCTCATAAACTCTGTGAAGTAACGGAATACTTGTATCCGATTGCAAATCGAGATACGGAATCCCCCACTTTTTTGCGGCCTGCCTTGTCGCAAACGTATAATCAGCCGTCGTTCCGTTTGTGACAATTATTCCGAGTTTTGCATAGGGCATATTTTCGAGAAAATAAAGCAAAACCTTGTTCCATGCGCCATAAAACGTATTTGCGTCGGTGTCGTCGATATTTCCTATGGGCACGTTTTGATGCCAGTCATTGATTCCGAACTTGAAGGTCACATAATCCGCATCAAGAGGAACGTTCAGATATTTTTTTCTCGCAAAAACATGCTCATCGTCACCGCGCACGGATTC
Source organism: Lachnospiraceae bacterium (assembly GCA_963649295.1). Classification (GTDB taxonomy): domain Bacteria; phylum Bacillota; class Clostridia; order Lachnospirales; family Lachnospiraceae; genus RGIG3528. Next base: position 568 of record CAVJHK010000057.1, read on the forward strand.
TGCGAGAGTGGCGCCGCATTTTGCCGTATTTATAACGTCCATATTGTTGCGGTTGCCGATTATATAGGGATAAACCATATTTTCACCGGCATAAATTCCGTCCTTTATCTTATAATCCTTTTCAACCATGCCGGTAAAATCGCCTTCCGTAAACGAATCGCCGCATGCAGCCCACTTCTTTTTATATAATATGTTTCCCGAATAATCTTCCATTTTACGCTCCTTTGTTATAAAAACATTCCTGTATGCAAAATTATATCATTTTACAAAAGTAATTTGCAAGCAGTCATTCTTTTGAAGCGCACAATATAATCCGGCAGTCAAAATATGTATTAAGATATATTTCGTTTTGCAGTTTGCTTTGCTGTCTGTTCACATTATCATAAAAGGTATATAATGATGCACAGAAAAAAAGAGGTGTTTTTTTATGTGGCTTGTATTTGCAATCGGTTCCGCATTGTTTGCGGGGCTCACTTCAATCCTTGCAAAATGCGGAATCAAAAAAACGGATTCCGACGTCGCAACAGCGGTAAGAACAATTATTGTCTTAATTTTTTCATGCATTATGGTGACTATAACGGGGCGTTTCTCTGCAATTGCATCCGTAAGCACAAAAACGTGGGTTTTCTTAATTTTGTCCGGACTTGCAACTGGAGCATCATGGCTTTGCTACTTCCGAGCCTTAAAAACCGGTGATATCAACAAAGTCGTTCCGATCGACAAATCAAGCACCGTTCTCACAATCTTGCTCGCCTTTATATTTTTGCACGAATCGATTTCGGCAACAAAGCTGATTGCCGTTGTTTTGATTGCAGCCGGTACATTCCTGATGATTGAAAAAAAATCGGACACCGGATCAAAATCGTCCGAAAAAAAATGGTTACCGTATGCAATACTTTCCGCTGTATTTGCAAGCCTTACATCGATACTCGGAAAAGTGGGAATCGAAAATATCGATTCAAATCTCGGAACCGCAATCAGAACATGTGTTGTCCTCATGATGGCATGGCTCATCGTATTTATAAAGCACAAAGGACCTTCCGTAAAAAGCATCCCTAAAAACGAGTTCTTATTCATTTGCCTTTCCGGTATTGCAACAGGCGCCTCATGGCTTTGCTATTTTCGTGCTTTGCAAACAGGGCCCGCAAGTGCCGTTGTGCCGATCGACAAACTAAGCATACTTGTTTCAATCGCTTTTTCCGCAATTGTTTTTAAGGAGCGCCTTTCCAAAAAAGCCGCGACGGGGCTTGTGTTTCTGGTTGCCGGGACATTGATAATGCTGGTGTAAAAAAATTTCAATACGGTTAAAGACACCGTTTGCCGGCTTTTCAATATAATTTGAAGCCTCATTTGAAGAGTGCTTTTTGTTGAATATACATTATCTCTTTGAGAACTGTCGTAGCGTCAAGAAAACAGCCCGGTGGGCTGTTTTTAGCGGAGACCGATGAGCCGACAAGTGCGAATCGGCCTCCGCTTTTCACGATAGTGAAAATTCAACAAAAAAGCACTCTTTTTGGAGAGTGCTTTTTGTTGAATATACATTATCTCTTTGAGAACTGAGGTGCACGACGAGCTGCCTTCAAGCCGTACTTCTTTCTTTCCTTCATACGAGGATCTCTCGTAAGGAATCCGGCCTTCTTAAGTACAGGTCTGTAATCTGCATCTGCCTTAAGGAGTGCTCTTGAAATTCCGTGACGGATTGCGCCCGACTGTCCCGAAAGACCGCCACCGCGAACGGTACAAATGACATCAAACTTGTCTGCCGTCTTTGTCTCTTCAAGAGGCTGACGAAGGATCATCTTTAATGTCTCAAGTCCGAAATAATCGTCAACATCACGCTTATTTATTGTAACCTTGCCTGTGCCGGGTACCAAATATACTCTTGCAACAGAGCTCTTTCTTCTTCCTGTTCCGTAATATCTTGCTGTCTTGGATGCTTTAGCCACTTAATTTTCCTCCCTTCCCGATTAAAACTTAATCTCTAATACTTCCGGCTTCTGAGCCTGATTGTTGTGCTCAGGTCCCGCATAAACGTGAAGCTTTTCGTTCATGCTTCTGCCGAGAGGTCCGTGAGGGAGCATACCCTTAACTGCGATCTTTATAACTTCGCAGGGATCCTTTTCAAGCATTTCTCTGAGTGTGATTTCCGTTGTTCCGCCGGCATATTTGGAATGTGAAAAATATACCTTCTGGTCAAGCTTCTTTCCCGTAACGTGAATCTTTGCGGCATTGATTATGATAACATTGTCGCCGAGATCAAGGAAAGGTGTATACTCGGGCTTATTCTTGCCCTTTAAGATTTGCGCAACAGCCGATGCAAGACGGCCGAGTGTCTGACCTTCTGCGTCGATAACATACCATTTTCTCTGGATGTTGGCGCCACTTGCGATATAAGTCTTCATGTGATACCTCCTGAATAAACTTTCTGTTTCGTTCTGTTTCAAAAACATCACGGATTATACAAAAAGAAACACCGCTTGTCAACGGTGTTTCTGTCTAATTTTTTTGAAAAATTGAAAAAATTTTATTTTATATGCCGTTTTGTCGGTTTAAATATGTCTTTTTGGCACATATCGGCAATGATTTGCATCCGTAAATTTGCATTTTCATTTTGTGGTTTCATTTTGCGCTATCAGTTTATCACTTCAAATTCAAAATACAGTTTTTCGGGAACAATATATTCAGTGCCGTCTATTGTAATATGCACATCCGCATCTTTTACAAGGGCATATTTTCCGGAAGAAAGATTTTCATATGCGCTCAAATCGATATTTTGAGAAATGCTTGCCGCTCCCACATATTGACCGATACTGTATGTTGTATTGTCAAAAAGCTGTTCTCCCGACGGGTTCACGATTTCATATTCATTTCCGTTTTTTACATAAAGCAAAAAATTCCCGGATACCGATATCCAATATTTTGCATCAGCCAAAAGCGAAATATTTATGTTTCCGAATTTTTTGAGTGTTTTCCCGTTACACGTGGGACTTTCGGAATTTTCGCCGGACGTTTTCGCCCCCTCCGCAAGCGTCAATGTGCATGTAATAAGACTCGTATCGATATAAGTTCTCACGTCCTTTTCCGTCATGGCACTTGATTTTTCGTCATTCGCTGTGCTATCCGTTTCTTCCGCAGGTTCGTTGTTGTCTATAATTATTCCGTTTGATACGGAAGGTGTAATCGATACCGTCGGCATCACGCTCATAACGCTTCCTTTTCCCGATGAATCCATCGCCGGTTCCGTATCGTATATACCGTCAAAGCCCACAAATTCATCTCCGTCCACCGACAGATTTGAGTCAAGCAAATAATTCTCCGCCACTCCCTTATAAAGCATTCCCGCTCCCGAGGAATCATACGAATTTGTTGCGATTATATTGTTGCCCACAATGCCGCCGGCGGCAATAATAATCACAAGAACTGCGGCCGCAGACGCTATCTTAAACCACGGTTTCCTTGTAATCCGGGTAATTTTTGCGGTACTCTTTTCCTGCGATTTTAATCTTATTTTGTTTGTTTCACCTAAGATGTCATCATCAATTTGAGACATGGCATCCATGAGTTTGTCTTTATCCATACTATACGATAAAGCCCTCCGTTTCGAGATATTTCTTAAGTTTTTGTCTGATTCTGAAAAGCTGCATTTTTGCCGCCGCTTCGGTCATATTGTAATATGCGGCAACGCTTTTTAGAGAATCTCCGAAATAATATCTTCCGACAAAAAGATTGCGTGCGGTCTCATCCTGTTCATGTAAGAATGCGTTTATAACTTCTCCGAGGCGCTTTGCCTCAAGATTGTCCCATACCGTCGAGTCGCCCGGAATGCATTCCGAAAGCTCGTCAATCGACGTAACCAGTTCCGACGGAATTCTTTTTCCGGCATGATTTCGTCTGTATTTGTCTATTGCATGTCCGCGCGTTATCTTTGCAAGGAAAAGAGATAAAACAGCCGGATGATTGGGCGGAATCGAATTCCATGCAGAAATATACGTATCGCTCACACATTCTTCCGAATCTTCATAATTATAGAGGATGTTTCTCGCAACCTTCATCAGATAATTTTCATATTTGATTTTTGTTTGACCGATTGCAGCTTCGTCTCTGTCAAAATAAAGCTGTATAATCTTTTCGTCTTCCATTATCTTTTCTTATCCTTAATCACGCAAAAAAATCGCGTTGGTTTCATTTTTGATATAAAAATTTTGAAATCACTTTACCACAAGCGCAAGAGGCATATTCCACGACGAATTCGCATAATAAAAAGTAACGCTGTTCATTAAATATTCCCCATTATAATACATGCAAGAGGAGCTTCCTCCGTCAAGATTTGCGGCATTAATTGCCCCATACTCGCACATTATTTCAATCAGATCGGATGCCGAAGCCCCAAGATGTCCGCTTGCGCCCCGTCCGTCGGTTACAAGTAAGAGTAACGCGCCGTCCGCACGCTGTCCGATTGCCGTCCTCGGATTTAAGCCGCTGCCCATTCCGTTCATTTCACGCTTTTCACCGTTTACCATAAGTGTCACAAAATGATTGTTTTTGTCACTCGCTTCTTCCTGAAAGCATACGGCATTATATATATTTTTGGTATTTACAAGCGTTTCGACATCAGTTTCAGTCATGCCGTCAAGATTTTCGATTCTCAAAATTCCTTCCCTTGTAAGCCCTATAAGCACAAGCCCCGTTGCCTCCGCAGGCTTGTTTCTCAAAATTTCTCCGTTACTTACTATAACTCCGTAAGGCGTTCCGCCCGTATTTCCGGATTCGGCATAAAGTCCGCCGTTAATTCCCGCAACCGCTCCGGATTTTTTTACGAACTTATCAAGCGTGTCTCCTGTTTTCCCCCAAGGATACTTGGCAAAAACACTAAGCCTTGTCGGATCGTAAACAACCATCATCGTCGCATAAAACGTTCTGCCGGGAATTTCATAAATATCTATTCCGTCGCCGTCGAGGTCGATTGACGCACCCGAATTTACGTCTGTATCCGTACTCCCGCCTGCGTCCGTATTCTCATCTGCATCCGTTTTCCCGTCCGCGCCCGTATTTCCGTCAGCACCTGTGTTTCCGTCAGAGCCTCCCGATTCACTGCTTTCCTGCTCGCCATTTCCCACAATCGTTCCGTCCTCGTTGATTTCCGTAATATGTTCCTTTTTGACAACCACGGGATTTATTTGAATCAGGCTTTCGTTCACTTCCGTATCCATTTTTTCCATGGAATTGGCATTTACGATTTCCGTAATTTCTTCGTCGCTCAAATGCAGTCTCGCAACAAATTTGAGTTCACCCGTTTCAAGCAATGTGGTTACAAATGTATTTTGAACATAAGGTCTCTTACCGCTTGATGCCATTCCGCAAAATATATACAGAAGTATCAAAAGCCATATAAGAAAAGTCACCGCAAAAACAAGCACCTGCAGCAATACGGTAAACACGCTGTTATTTTTTAGTGTCATCATCTTTCTTTTCATTTTTTGTATGTCTACATTTTTCTTTTTATTTGTTTTATGTCAATTATTTTTCTTTTCACTTATTTTACTTTTTATTTTGTCACGATTGTCTCGACATCCGCCACATACCACACGGCATTTCCGCCCTCATCCTTTTTTCTCACATACCAAAGACGCTCACTTGTCTCATCCTTTACCGTCTTATACCACTTCGAATTTGTCGTGCTCCATAAGTCAAGTTCTCTCACAAACGAAACATCACAGGTAAATATATCGTCCGAATATATAATAAAATTTGTAATATGAAAATCCGTAAGCTCGGCAACCGGCTTGTGCTTGCTCGTAAGCTTTATGTCGGGTCCGTATGCATATTCATACATCTTTTCGTAATAATATGTGTCTTTCAGTAAAATTCCCTTTAAAAGACCGAATCCGTGATCCGTGGGATGCGAAATATAATATGTAAGTCCCTTTGTTGTCATTCCTTCCGTATAAGGAATTTTGTTTCCTTCGGAGTCTTTAAAATAATATGTTGCCCCAAGGTCGTCCGTCATAAAATCACTCAAGACTTTGACATCATCCTGTATTACTCTTGTAAGCGATATATTTTCGGGGAGCTTATCTGATACACCGGGCTCCGTCACCTTAAAGCATTTTTCTTCCCATTCGCATACAATAGCGTTTTTGTTATTGTCATATATTTTAATTTGAGGAGCATTTAAAGCATCAGGAAAAGTAAACGTAAGGAGCTTCGGCACACTTACATATTCGGCAATCGTCCGGAAAGCGGGATTGTCTATGCTTTCCGTTACAAACCCGGATATAA